>NZ_AP025503.1:3000000-3187009 GCF_024347575.1 Vibrio pelagius | reverse complement strand
GGTGCCCCCACTCTATTTAAGTTATTTGAAATGACGGGCAATTTTACCTGTTGATAAATCAGATCGCCAGCAATTGATCGCGGATCCAGTGAATAAGATCCAAGTTATTCACAATAATTTTAGCCAAAATGTCTGGATCCACACAAATTGCCCCAAATTTACTCACATAATGATCCACTTATGCCCGGATCTTGTCTAGTTATCCCCAAAATTAGAATTCAATCTGGTTATGGTTAATAACATCTGGTTATTTATTCTATTGACTGTTTTCCCAGTAACATCTCCCCCCATAATGATAAGGAGTTACCAAATGAAAAACTGGGTTAAAGCTGCAATTGCGGCTATCGCACTATCTGCTGCTACTGTTCAAGCTGCCACTGAAGTAAAAGTAGGCATGTCTGGCCGTTATTTCCCGTTCACGTTTGTGAAGCAAGATAAGCTACAAGGCTTTGAAGTGGATCTGTGGGATGAAATTGGTAAACGTAATGACTACAAAGTGGAGTACGTAACAGCGAACTTCTCTGGTCTATTCGGTCTTCTTGAAACAGGTCGTATCGATACGATCTCAAACCAAATCACAATGACGGACGCACGTAAGGCAAAATACCTATTTGCTGACCCGTACGTAGTTGATGGCGCACAGATTACTGTACGTAAAGGTAACGACAGCATTAAAGGTATTGAAGACCTAGATGGTAAAACCGTTGCGGTTAACCTAGGCTCAAACTTTGAACAACTGCTGCGTAACTACGACAAAGACGGCAAAATCAACGTAAAAACATACGACACAGGTATTGAGCACGATGTAGCACTAGGTCGCGCAGATGCTTTTGTTATGGACCGTCTATCAGCACTTGAGCTGATCAAGAAAACAGGTCTACCGTTGCAACTTGCAGGTCAACCTTTCGAAACGATCGAAAACGCATGGCCATTTGTTGATAACGAAAACGGTAAGAAGCTTCAAGCAGAAGTAAACGAAGCACTTGCAGCAATGCGTGCTGATGGTACTCTAGAGAAAATCTCTGAGAAGTGGTTTGGTGCAGACATTACTAAGAAGTAATCACTCACTCTAAACAGCCATAACCCACTGCATTTTCTCTGCAGTGGGTTTTTCTTTTTTAGTCACTAATAACCACAACACATTACCCAACGCCTGACATAACCAAACGAGATAGATTATGGGATTTGACTTTAATTACATGCTGGAGTTGCTACCGATACTGTTTAAGTATCTAGGCACAACCATGGAGATGGCAATATGGGGCCTATTCTTTGCCCTGATCCTATCTGTGATACTAGCAAACATTCGCGTGTTCAAAATCCCAGTACTGGATCAACTCAGCCAACTCTACATTAGCTTCTTCCGCGGCACCCCACTGCTGGTACAACTATTCCTGCTTTACTACGGCTTGCCGCAAGTGTTTCCTTGGATGGTTGGCTTAGATGCCTTCAGCGCGGCGGTTATTGGTTTAACATTACACTTTGCCGCCTACATGGCAGAGAGTATTCGTGCCGCGATTATTGGTATTGATCGCAGCCAAATGGAGGCGAGCCTTTCGGTCGGTATGACGACCAGTCAGGCGATGCGCCGCGTGATCCTGCCACAAGCAACACGTGTCGCTCTACCGTCACTGATGAACTACTTCATTGATATGATCAAGTCGACCTCGCTTGCCTTCACTCTCGGTGTGGCTGAAATTATGGCAAAAGCGCAAATGGAGGCCTCTTCAAGCTTCCGTTTCTTCGAAGCGTTCTTAGCTGTGGCACTTATCTACTGGGGTGTGGTGGTGATTTTAACTCGCATTCAACTATGGGCCGAAGCGAAACTGAATAAGGCGTATGCACGATGATCAAATTAGAAAATATCCACAAGCAGTTTGGAGAGACGGAAGTCCTTAAAGGTATCAACCTTGAAATCCAACAAGGTGAGATTATCGTTATCATCGGTTCGAGTGGTACTGGTAAGTCAACCCTATTGCGTTGCGTGAACTTTCTAGAGCATGCCGATCAGGGCTCGATTGCGATTGATGACATCAAGGTGGACGTTGAAAAACACACCAAAGCAGAGGTATTAGCACTGCGTCGTAAGACCGGCTTTGTCTTCCAAAACTACGCACTGTTTGCGCATCAAACCGCCAAGCAAAACATCGCTGAAGGCTTGATCACGGTACGTGGTTGGAAGAAGCAGCAAGCCTATGAAAAAGCACAACAAATCCTTGATGATATTGGTCTAGGCGATAAGGCTGATAGTTACCCAGCCGCGCTCTCAGGCGGTCAACAGCAGCGTGTAGGTATTGGCCGTGCGATGGCCCTTCAACCAGAGCTACTTCTGTTCGATGAGCCGACTTCTGCACTCGATCCTGAATGGGTCGGTGAAGTACTTAACCTAATGAAAAAATTGGCAAATCAGCATCAAACCATGCTGGTGGTTACCCATGAAATGCAGTTCGCGAGAGAAGTCGCGGATCGAGTGATCTTCATGGCTGATGGCCACATTGTCGAGCAAGGATCTCCACAGGATATTTTTGGTAATCCACAAGATCCTAAATTAAAAAAATTCCTAAATAAGGTTGGGATCGAGTAAGGATCCTTGAGATTTTAGAGATTCTACGTATAATCCCCCGACCGGAATTTTAGTTAACCCAATCATTGACACTTTTTGTGACAGTGATTACAATTCCGCCTCTTTGTTGAGAGGCGTCGGTTCTCCTTTCTTTATATAAAGAGAGGAAACAATACCCACGCCGGGTTTAACAAAAACCTAAAACTACTGATCAGTAAGGTAATTACAATGAAACGCACTTTTCAACCTACAGTTCTAAAGCGTAAGCGTACTCACGGTTTCCGTGCTCGCATGGCTACTAAGAACGGTCGCGCAACAATCAATGCACGTCGTGCAAAAGGCCGTAAGCGTCTTTCTAAGTAATCTTTGATTATTTTGAAAAAGCTAGCCTTCGGTCGGGAGTTACGCTTGTTAACTCCCGAACATTATCAAAATGTCTTCAAGCAAGCTCATCGAGCTGGCTCCCCTCATTTCACCATCATTGCTCGTAAAAACTCTCTTTCAAATCCTCGTCTTGGATTAGCCGTTCCGAAAAAGCAGATTAAAACCGCCGTTGGTCGCAATAAATTTAAGCGCCTATGCCGTGAAAGCTTTCGTAACAATCAACACAAACTTCCTAACAAAGATTTTGTTGTTATTGCTAAAAAGAGCGCGCAAGATTTGAGCAATGAAGAAATGTTCAAATTATTAGACAAATTATGGCTTCGCCTGTCTCGCCCTTCGCGTGGTTAGCGCTAATACCTATCTATTTTTATAGATGGTTCATTAGTCCACTCATTGGCCCTCGCTGCCGATTTACTCCAACCTGCTCTTTATATGCGATAGAAGCGTTGAAAGCTCACGGTTTTGTAAAAGGGTGTTGGTTATCAGGCAAACGTCTATTAAAATGCCATCCTTTGAACGAAGGGGGCTATGACCCCGTTCCACCAGTCCAAAAACAAGACAGAGATAAATAACGATGGATTCTCAACGTAATATCCTGTTAATCGCACTGGCTCTGGTATCTTTCTTACTTTTCCAACAGTGGAACGTAGCGAAGAACCCAGCACCACAAGCGGTTGAGCAGGCACAATCTGGCAGCACTCTACCAGCGCCATCTTATGCAGACGACCTAGATCCAGCTCCGGGTCAAGTTGCTTCAGCAAAAGCGATCACAGTAACCACTGATGTACTGACTCTGTCAATTGATACGGTTGGTGGCGACGTGGTATCGGCAAGCCTTAACGACTACTCTGCTGAATACGATTCAGAAGACAGCTTTATTCTACTTAAGAATGAACCTGGTCACCAATTCATCGCTCAAAGTGGTCTTGTTGGCCCACAAGGTATCGACCTAAGCAGCACGAACCGCCCAAGCTACACAGTTTCAGCTGACAGCTTCACACTGGCGGATGGTCAAGATGAACTACGCATCCCAATGACCTACCAAGCGAACGGCCTTGATTACACCAAAACATTCATCTTTAAGCGCGGCAGCTACGCGATTGATGTTGAATACGATGTGGTGAACAACTCAGGCAACAACGCAACATTTGGTATGTACGCTCACCTACGTCAAAACGTGATGGATGACGGCGGTAGCCTAACAATGCCAACTTACCGTGGTGGTGCTTACTCTACGGAAGACACGCGTTACAAAAAATACAGCTTCGACGATATGCAAGATCGCAACCTATCTCTTAACCTAGCAAACGGTCAAGGTTGGGCAGCGATGATCCAACACTACTTTGCAAGTGCATGGATCCCACGCGACGAAGCAGGCAGCAACCTTTACACTCGTGTAATTGGCAACCTTGGCGACATCGGTGTTCGCATGCCAAACAAGACGATTGCAAATGGCGACCAAGCAAACTTCACAGCCACACTATGGGTTGGTCCAAAACTTCAAGACCAAATGGCTGAAGTTGCACCAAACCTAGACCTAGTAGTGGACTACGGCTGGCTATGGTTTATTGCAAAACCACTTCATACTCTGCTTTCGTTCATTCAAGGCTTTGTATCGAACTGGGGTGTAGCGATCATCATCCTAACATTCATCGTTCGTGGTGCTATGTACCCACTAACGAAAGCTCAGTACACGTCTATGGCGAAAATGCGTATGCTTCAGCCTAAGCTGACTGCAATGCGTGAGCGTATTGGCGATGACCGTCAGCGCATGAGTCAAGAAATGATGGAACTGTACAAGAAAGAGAAAGTAAACCCGCTAGGCGGCTGTCTACCTATCCTTCTACAGATGCCTATCTTCATTTCTCTATACTGGGCACTAATGGAGTCTGTTGAACTGCGTCACTCACCGTTCTTCGGTTGGATTACTGACCTTTCAGCACAAGACCCTTACTACATCTTGCCACTTCTAATGGGTGCTTCAATGTTCCTAATTCAGAAGATGAGCCCGACAACAGTAACGGATCCAATGCAGCAGAAGATCATGACCTTCATGCCAGTTATGTTCACATTCTTCTTCCTGTTCTTCCCATCTGGTCTGGTTCTTTACTGGCTAGTATCGAACATCGTAACTCTGATTCAGCAAACGCTTATCTACAAGCAGCTGGAGAAGAAAGGCTTACACTCTAAGTAAGTGTTACGCAGTCGGTAAGACTAAGAGTTAAAAGAAAGGCGGCCAAAAGGTCGCCTTTTTGTTTTGGGCTGATTACAATTCAGCTAATTGATTAATCGTGAGCGCCCTATTGGCGTTCACTTGCTAGCAGGCACAACTATGACTACAGATACGATTG
The DNA here is from genome assembly GCF_024347575.1 of Vibrio pelagius. Lineage (NCBI taxonomy): Bacteria > Pseudomonadati > Pseudomonadota > Gammaproteobacteria > Vibrionales > Vibrionaceae > Vibrio > Vibrio pelagius. The sequence goes on along the minus strand of NZ_AP025503.1, from coordinate 3,181,711 downwards.
TTGCTCAAGCGACCGCGCCCGGGCGTGGTGGTGTCGGTATTATCCGCGTTTCAGGCCCACAGGCAGCTCAGGTTGCTCTAGAGGTTACAGGTAAGGTTTTAAAACCTCGCTACGCTGAGTACCTGCCATTCAAATCTCATGATGGTATTGAGTTAGACCAAGGTATTGCCCTTTACTTCCCTAACCCGCACTCCTTCACTGGTGAAGATGTTCTTGAGCTTCAAGGTCACGGTGGCCCTGTGGTTATGGACATGTTGATTAAATGTATTCTAACCATCTCAGGCGTACGTGCTGCACGTCCAGGCGAGTTCTCAGAGCGCGCATTCCTCAATGATAAAATGGATTTAACCCAAGCAGAAGCGATTGCTGACCTGATTGATGCAAGCTCAGAAGAAGCGGCGAAGTCAGCGCTTCAGTCACTGCAGGGTGAGTTCTCAAAGCGCATCAACACGCTGGTGGAGTCACTGATCCACTTACGTATCTACGTTGAGGCGGCAATCGACTTCCCAGAAGAGGAGATCGATTTCCTAGCCGACGGTAAAGTGAGTGGTGACTTACAGGCTATCATCGACAATTTGGAAGCGGTTCGCCAAGAGGCTAACCAAGGTGCCATCATGCGTGAAGGCATGAAGGTGGTGATTGCCGGTCGTCCTAATGCGGGTAAGTCGAGCCTACTCAACGCACTATCTGGTAAAGAATCCGCTATCGTGACTGATATTGCTGGTACCACACGTGACGTACTGCGTGAACATATCCACATTGATGGCATGCCACTGCATATCATCGATACTGCAGGCCTGCGTGACGCATCTGATGAAGTCGAGAAAATCGGCATTGAGCGTGCTTGGGAAGAGATTGAACAAGCAGACCGAGTGCTATTTATGGTGGATGGCACAACCACAGACGCGACTGACCCGAAAGATATCTGGCCTGATTTTGTTGATCGTCTACCGGCTAAAATCGGTATGACGGTGATCCGTAATAAAGCCGATCAAACGGGTGAAGAGCTAGGGATCTGTCATGTGAATGACCCTACGCTCATTCGTCTATCAGCGAAAACAGGCCAAGGCATTGATTCTCTTCGTAATCATCTCAAAGAGTGTATGGGCTTTGCTGGTGGCCATGAAGGCGGCTTCATGGCACGCCGACGTCACCTTGATGCACTAGAACGCGCATCAGAGCACCTGGATATTGGTCAACAGCAGCTTGAAGGCTATATGGCAGGTGAAATTTTGGCAGAGGAGCTGCGCATTGCTCAACAGCACCTTAACGAGATTACCGGTGAGTTCAGCTCAGATGACCTACTCGGTCGCATCTTCTCTTCTTTCTGTATTGGTAAATAAAAACTAGGGTGAGCATGGCTCGCCCTTTTTATAAGGAAATATCCATGATCCACATTATTACGGGCAGCACGCTCGGCGGGGCTGAATACGTTGGTGATCACTTAAATGATCTCCTCGAAGAACAAGGTCAAGCGATCACGCTCCACAATCAACCTGAGTATGCATCAATCCCGCAGCAAGATACTTGGTTGATCGTGACATCAACCCATGGTGCGGGTGAATTCCCAGATAATATCAAGCCATTCATTGCCGAACTGACCGAGCAAGCACCTCAACTCGATAAGGTTCGTTTTGCTGTGATTGCGATTGGTGACTCAAGCTACGATACCTTCTGCGCCGCAGGTCAAGCCGCCCATGAGTTATTAACAAATCTTGGCGCACAGGCGATTTCTGACTGTTTTACCATCGATGTATTGGAGACTCCAGTACCCGAAGACGCTGCAGAAGAGTGGTTTAACGATCATAGTGAGCAGTTTTAGAGCTCAATCATCGATAAAAAAGCGGCGAAAGCCGCTTTTTTTGTACCCAAAACCACCAGCTGTGAATAACTTTTACCAATGAAATGGCACTTTTATCTCATTTATTGCCATTTTCCTTGTGGATAAGATCATAGAAATACAGTGATTAACCTATAGTTATCCAAATAACAACTTAAGATCACTTTTTGGGGTGTGTATAAGTAGCCTTTTTGATCCCAGCTAATCCTCATCCTGATCAAAATTAGATCACACTATTTGATCCAAAAAAGATCCATGATCTTGTTGATCATTTTTGAGTTATCCACAGAACCTCTCGATCCTAATAATAGATCCAATAAAAGATCTCTTTAAAGATCTTATCTATATTAATTAAAAATAGCGTTCCTGAAAAATTCCAAAAACGTTTTCTCGCGCTATGAAAACAGGTAGAATATCGCTCCTTTTTATCTGTCTAGAAATCGTTTGAATACCTGAGGTCGGTTCATGCTTTATCACGAAAAATTTGACGTCATCGTAGTCGGTGGCGGCCATGCAGGAACGGAAGCCGCACTCGCATCTGCGCGTACTGGTCAAAGTACGTTACTCCTTACTCATAATATCGATACCCTGGGACAAATGTCTTGTAACCCAGCGATTGGTGGTATTGGTAAGGGACACTTAGTAAAAGAAGTCGATGCAATGGGTGGATTAATGGCTCAAGCCATTGATCATGCAGGTATTCAATTCCGTACTCTTAATGCTTCTAAAGGACCAGCGGTTCGTGCTACACGCGCTCAAGCTGACCGTGCCCTGTACAAAGCGTACGTTCGCAGCACCTTAGAAAACACACCCAACCTGACTCTGTTCCAACAGTCAGTGGATGATTTGATCGTAGAACAGGATCAGGTCGTCGGTGTTGTGACGCAAATGGGACTAAAATTCCATGCTAAGGCTGTGGTATTAACGGTTGGTACATTCCTAGGCGGTAAGATCCACATCGGTATGGAAAGTTCATCTGGTGGTCGCGCGGGTGATCCACCGTCGATCGCCTTGGCTCAGCGTCTGCGTGATCTTCCTTTCCGTGTTGATCGCCTAAAAACGGGTACGCCACCGCGTATTGATGCTCGTAGCGTTGATTTCTCTGAACTTGAGGTTCAGCATGGTGACAACCCAACACCTGTTTTCTCATTCATGGGTAACCGTGCGCAGCAGCCACGCCAAATCCCGTGTTATATCACGCACACTAACGAATCCACTCATGAAGTGATTCGCAACAACCTAGACCGTAGCCCAATGTATGCGGGTGTGATTGAAGGTATCGGCCCACGTTACTGTCCTTCAATCGAAGATAAGGTGATGCGTTTCGCAGATAAGAACAGCCACCAGATTTTCATCGAACCAGAAGGCCTAACCACGCACGAGCTATACCCTAATGGTATCTCGACCAGTTTGCCGTTCGATGTTCAGGTGCAGATTGTTCGCTCAATGAAAGGTTTCGAGAATGCACACATCGTGCGTCCAGGCTACGCAATTGAGTACGATTTCTTTGACCCACGTGATTTAAAACAGACTTACGAGACCAAGTTTATCAAGGGTCTGTTCTTTGCGGGTCAAATCAACGGTACTACGGGTTACGAAGAAGCGGCGGCGCAAGGCTTGATGGCCGGTTTGAATGCAAGTCTGTTTACTCAAGGCAAAGAGGGTTGGAGCCCACGTCGTGATCAGGCTTACATGGGTGTATTGATTGACGACCTATCAACCATGGGTACTAAAGAACCGTACCGTATGTTTACTTCGCGTGCTGAATACCGTCTGTTATTGCGTGAAGACAACGCCGATATCCGTTTGACGGAGAAATCTCGTGAACTGGGTTTGATTGACGATGCGCGTTGGGCGCGTTTCAACGAGAAAATTGAGAACATGGAAAAAGAGCGTCAGCGCTTGAAAGAGACTTGGATTAACCCGAAATCTGAAGACATCGATGCACTTAACCAGATCCTAAAAACACCAATGTCGCGTGAAGCGAGCGGTGAAGATCTTCTGCGTCGTCCAGAAATGACGTATTCACAACTGACGGCTCTGGAGCGTTTTGCTCCAGCTCTAGATGATCAACAAGCTGCAGAACAGGTTGAAATCCAAGTGAAATACGAGGGTTACATTCAGCGTCAGCAAGATGAGATCGAAAAGTCGCTGCGTCACGAAAACACCAAACTGCCTGTTGATCTTGATTACAGCCAAGTGAAAGGCCTATCTAACGAAGTGGTGCTTAAATTATCGACGGCGAAGCCAGAGTCGATTGGTATTGCTTCTCGAATTTCAGGTATTACGCCGGCTGCAATTTCTATCCTGCTGGTTTACTTGAAGAAACATGGCCTACTGAAGAAAGGTGAGGAAGCATAATGAGCGCACTACGCGAAAAACTGGATCACCTGATCAGCCAGACCGACCTAGAAGTATCAGATAAACAACGTGGCCAACTGGTTGGTTATGTTGAACTGCTTAATAAATGGAACAAGGCGTATAACCTAACGTCAGTTCGCGACCCGATGGACATGATGGTGAAACATATCTTAGATAGCATCATTGTCAGCACTCATTTACAGGGCAAGCGTTTTATTGATGTCGGTACGGGCCCAGGTCTTCCTGGTATCCCGCTCTCAATTATGAATCCTGATTGTGCGTTTTTCTTGTTGGATAGCCTTGGAAAGCGTATTCGTTTTATCAAGCAAGTCGTACATGAACTGGGTATCGACAACGTGACGCCTGTTCAAAGTCGCGTTGAAGAGTTCCAGCCAGAAGAAAAGTTTGACGCTGTGCTCAGTCGTGCATTTGCATCAATGACAGACATGGTTGAGTGGTGTCATCATTTACCTAAAGAGCAATCCGGTGTATTTTTGGCTCTTAAAGGACAACATCCTAGAGACGAAATGGACCAGTTACCGAGCTGGTGTTCAGTAACTGAAATCAAAGCTTTGCAAGTTCCAGAGCTTGATGGAGAGCGTCATCTAGTAACGTTATCGCGTCAAGGATAATCAGCGAGGCCATAGTGGGTAGAATTGTAGCAATTGCCAACCAGAAAGGTGGTGTAGGAAAAACAACAACTTGCATTAATTTGGCTGCCTCTATGGCCGCCACAAAGCGCAAAGTTTTGGTTGTCGATCTCGATCCACAGGGTAATGCCACTATGGCAAGCGGTGTCGACAAGTATCAGGTTGAAGCAACTGCTTACGATTTACTGGTTGAAGACACACCTTTTGATGAGGTAGTTTGCCGAAGTACGTCGGGAAACTACGATCTCATCGCAGCCAACGGTGATGTTACCGCGGCTGAAATCAAACTGATGGAAGTGTTTGCGCGTGAAGTAAGGCTTAAGAATGCCCTTGCGTCAGTTCGTGATAACTATGATTTCATCTTTATTGATTGCCCCCCTTCTCTAAACCTTCTTACAATTAATGCGATGGCTGCGGCGGACTCTGTTTTGGTTCCGATGCAGTGTGAATACTTTGCGTTAGAGGGTTTAACTGCCTTGATGGATACCATCAGTAAACTGGCAGCTGTTGTGAATGAGAACCTGAAGATCGAAGGCTTACTTCGTACTATGTATGATCCTCGCAACCGCTTGTCGAATGAAGTATCTGATCAACTCAAGAAGCATTTCGGTAGCAAGGTCTACCGAACTGTGATCCCTAGAAATGTACGTCTTGCTGAGGCTCCCAGTCATGGCAAACCAGCGATGTACTACGACAAATACTCCGCTGGAGCAAAAGCCTACTTGGCGCTTGCGGGTGAGATGTTACGTCGTGAAGAAGTCCCAGTTTAAATCAAACCAAAGGAATTCGCTCAATGTCTAAACGTGGTTTAGGAAAAGGGCTAGATGCATTGCTTGCAACTAGCTCAATGGCTCGTGAAAAACAGCAAGTTGCTTCTCATAGTCAGGCGCTCTCTGCCGATGGTGAGTTAACCGAACTTGCGATTGGCAGCTTGAAGCCAGGTGTCTATCAGCCACGTAAAGACATGGCGCCAGACGCGCTTGAAGAGTTAGCAGCGTCGATCCAATCTCAAGGTATCATCCAGCCGATCGTTGTTCGTCCACTGTCGCAAGATCACTATGAGATCATTGCTGGTGAGCGTCGTTGGCGTGCAGCCCGTCAAGCTGGCCTAAAGCAAGTGCCATGTTTGGTCAAAAAGGTTGAAGATCGCGCGGCAATCGCGATGGCTTTGATTGAGAACATTCAGCGTGAAGACTTGAATGTCATCGAAGAGGCGCAAGCACTAGAGCGTCTACAGAACGAGTTTGAGCTAACGCATCAGAAGGTCGCTGAAGTGATTGGTAAATCACGTACTACAGTGAGTAACTTGTTGCGCCTCAATCAGCTAGCAGCGCCAGTTAAAGAGTTGGTGGTGACTAAGCAGCTTGAAATGGGTCATGCTCGCGCATTGTTGGCGCTTGAAGGTGAACTGCAAGTGGAGACAGCGAACACCGCTGCACGCAAGCAATTGACGGTTCGCCAAACCGAACAACTTGTCAAAAAGTGTCTAAAACCAGAGGTTGAAGCGGAAACTCAGCCGCAAGACCAAGAAGCCATCGAACTTTCACGAAGACTGACGGAAAAATTGCAAGCAAACGTTACAATTGTCCGAACTGGTACAGGTAAGTCAAAAGTGACGATTACACTTGATGAGCCTCACAAATTAGAGCAACTTATTGCCAAGCTTGAGGACTAAATGAGATAATTGACTTAGGTCAATAATGTAATAAACAATAATTTTCGTACGAAAGTTGTCGGTTTGTATACAAAAATGTAAATGATTGCTGCGTTTTTATTGCAATCAGTTTGGCTGAACGTATAATTTTCGCCAATTTCTCAGCACGCTTTTAAGCGGTGGTAAGTGGGCTTAAAAGAGGAACGAATACATGGTAGCGGCGTTAGCAAGACCAGGACGAGTGCTTGCAAAGCAAATGTTATTGATCGAGCTTAGCGCGGTTATATTAGTGGCGGTGGGGTTAGGTTTAGCTGTTAATCCTGATTGGGGTTTTGCTTCACTGGTGGGTGGCGGTATTTTTGTCATTGCCAATGTGGTGTTTTGTGTGTGTGCTTTTCTCTTTTGTGGGGCGCGTGCGACAAAACTGGTTGCAGCGTCGTTCTATGCAGGCGAAGCATTAAAAATCTTAATCACAGTTTTACTATTCTCTATTGTCTACATGTATATGCAGGTGGAATTAATTCCCCTCAAACTGACCTATTTACTGGCTCTCGGTATTAATATCTTTGCGCCAGTGCTTTTCATTAACAATAAGAAATAGGACGAGTTATGGCTGCGGCAACAGCATCCGGATACATTGAACATCACTTACAGAACCTGTCTTTAGCCAAGCTAGGTTTTGTAGAGGAGACAAGTTTCTGGAACGTACATATAGACAGTCTGTTCTTCTCTGTACTAACTGGTGCGTTATTCCTTTGGATATTTCGCTCAGTAGCAAAGCAAGCAACAGCAGGTGTACCTGGTAAGCTTCAGTGTTTTGTCGAAATGGTAGTGGAATTCGTTGGTGACAACGTTAAAGAAACTTTCCATGGTCGCAACCCGCTGATCGCTCCACTAGCACTGACTATATTCTGCTGGATTATCTTAATGAACTTGATGGACCTAGTGCCTATTGATTTCTTACCATATCCTGCAGAGCATTGGCTAGGTATCCCTTACCTGAAAGTGGTTCCTACAGCTGATGTTAACATCACCATGGCAATGGCTTTGGGCGTTTTCGCTCTGATGATCTACTACAGCATCAAAGTGAAAGGGCTTGGCGGGTTTGCTAAAGAATTGGCATTACACCCATTCAATCACCCAATTATGATTCCATTCAACTTGGTACTTGAGGTAATTTCGTTACTAGCGAAGCCACTATCTCTAGGTATGCGTTTGTTTGGTAACATGTTTGCGGGTGAGGTTGTATTCATTCTTATCGCAGCGATGCTACCGTGGTACTTACAATGGGTAGGTGCTCTACCTTGGGCTATCTTCCATATCTTGGTTATTTTGATTCAAGCATTTGTTTTCATGATGTTGACAATTGTTTACCTATCAATGGCCCACGAAGATAGTGATCACTAAAAAAAATTTTTAAGCTTTATTCTAACTATTAATGTTAATCGGAGAACGTAAATGGAAACTGTACTAAGTTTTTCAGCAATTGCTGTTGCTATTATTGTTGGTCTTTGTGCCGTAGGTACTGCAATTGGTTTTGCAATTCTTGGTGGTAAATTCCTAGAAGGTGCTGCACGTCAACCTGAAATGGCTCCTATGCTTCAAGTTAAGATGTTCATCATCGCAGGTCTACTGGATGCGGTTCCAATGATCGGTATCGTAATCGCACTTCTATTCACTTTCGCAAACCCATTCGTTGGTCAACTAGGTTAATCACTTTTAACTTCAGACAAACTCCGGTTTGTCATTGATTAACACTAAGTCCGAATAGAGGGGTAGCTGTTGTGAATATGAACGCAACTCTGCTAGGTCAAGCGATTGCTTTTTCTATGTTTGTTTGGTTCTGCATGAAATATGTATGGCCACCAATCATGCAAGCAATTGAAGAGCGTCAGAAGAAAATTGCTGACGGTCTACAAGCAGCTGAACGTGCTGCTAAAGATTTGAACCTGGCACAAGCCAACGCTTCTGAACAACTGAAAGAAGCGAAGCGCACTGCAACTGAGGTTATTGATCAGGCAAATAAGCGTAAAGCACAAATTCTAGACGAAGCTCGTGAAGAAGCTCAGGCAGAACGCCAGAAGATTCTTGCTCAAGCTGAAGCTGAACTTGAAGCTGAACGTAAACGTGCACGTGATGACCTGCGCAAACAAGTCGCAACTCTGGCAATTGCTGGTGCTGAGAAAATCCTTGAACGTACTATCGACCAAGAAGTACACAAAGATGTTCTTGACAACATTACTGCAAAACTTTAATGCAAGGGGCTGAATATGTCTGATTTGACTACAATCGCACGCCCCTATGCTAAAGCAGCCTTTGACTTTGCGGTTGAGAAAGGTGAGCTAGACCAATGGGGTCAAATGCTTACTTTCGCAGCCGAGGTCGCAAAAAACGATGATATTGTTAGCCTACTGAACAGTTCAACAACTGCCAGCAAGCTAGCTGAAATTTTCATTGTAATCTGCGGCGAACAATTTGATGCACATGGCCAAAACTTTATCAAAGTGATGGCAGAGAATGGCCGACTTAAGGCTCTTCCTGATGTATGTCACGAGTTCTTCGCTCTGAAAAAAGAGCACGAGAAAGAGATCGACGTTGAAGTAACTTCAGCAGTAGAACTTTCTAAAGAACAACTGGCAGATATCAGCAGCAAATTGGAACAGCGCCTAGAGCGCAAAGTTCAGCTGAATTGCAGTATAGATGAGACTCTACTTAGTGGAGTTATTATTCGAGCCGGAGACCTAGTCATCGATAACTCAGCTCGTGGTCGTCTAGACCGCCTGAGCGATGCATTGCAGTCTTAATGGGGATTGGAGCATGCAACTTAATTCCACGGAAATTAGCGATCTAATTAAACAACGTATCGAATCTTTCGACGTTGTTAGTGAAGCTCGCAACGAGGGTACTATCGTATCGGTAAGCGATGGTATTCTTAGCATTCACGGCCTAACGGACGTGATGCAAGGTGAAATGATTGAACTACCGGGTGGCCGCTACGCACTAGCACTTAACTTGAACCGTGATTCGGTTGGTGCTGTTGTAATGGGCCCATATGCTGACCTTCAGGAAGGCATGAAAGTTACAGGTACTGGCCGCATTCTTGAAGTGCCAGTAGGTCCAGAACTACTTGGTCGTGTTGTAAACACACTAGGTGAGCCAATTGATGGTAAAGGTCCTATCGAAGCGAAACTGACTTCGCCTGTAGAAGTAATTGCACCAGGTGTAATCGACCGTAAATCGGTAGACCAACCTGTACAAACTGGTTACAAGTCTGTTGACTCAATGATCCCAATCGGTCGTGGTCAGCGTGAGCTAGTAATCGGTGACCGTCAGACTGGTAAAACAGCGATGGCGATCGATGCGATTATCAACCAAAAAGATTCTGGTATTTTCTCTATCTACGTAGCAATCGGTCAGAAAGCATCGACTATCGCTAACGTAGTTCGCAAACTAGAAGAGCACGGCGCGCTAGAAAACACTATCGTTGTTGTTGCATCTGCTTCTGAATCTGCAGCGCTACAATACCTAGCGCCATACGCAGGTTGTGCGATGGGTGAGTACTTCCGTGATCGCGGCGAAGACGCACTGATTGTTTATGATGATCTATCTAAGCAAGCGGTAGCTTACCGTCAGATCTCGCTACTACTTAAGCGTCCACCAGGCCGTGAAGCATTCCCAGGTGATGTATTCTACCTTCACTCTCGTCTACTAGAGCGTGCTGCTCGTGTAAGCGAAGAGTACGTAGAAAAGTTCACTAACGGTGAAGTGAAAGGTAAGACAGGTTCTCTAACTGCTCTTCCTATCATCGAAACACAAGCTGGTGACGTATCTGCATTCGTACCGACGAACGTAATCTCGATTACCGATGGTCAGATCTTCCTACAAACTGAGCTATTCAACGCGGGTGTACGTCCAGCTGTTGACCCAGGTATCTCAGTATCTCGTGTAGGTGGTTCAGCGCAGACTAAAATCATCAAGAAGCTATCTGGCGGTATCCGTACAGCTCTAGCACAGTACCGTGAACTTGCGGCATTCGCACAGTTCTCGTCTGACCTTGATGAAGCGACTAAGAAGCAGCTAGACCACGGTCAAAAAGTTACAGAACTAATGAAGCAGAAGCAGTACGCTCCAATGTCTGTATTTGACCAAGCACTAGTAATCTTCGCTGCAGAGCGTGGTTACCTTCAAGACGTAGAGCTTTCTAAGCTTCTAGACTTTGAAGCTGCTTTACTATCGTATGCTCGCAGTCACTATGCCGATCTTGCAACGCAGATCGACAAAACGGGTGTTTACAACAATGACATCGAAGCTGAGCTGAAGAAGCTTGCTGACGATTTCAAAGCAACCCAGACCTGGTAATTGGTGGGTGGCCTTAGGGTCACCTCATACCATTAACGGAGAGTAACGATGGCCGGCGCAAAAGAGATACGTAATAAAATCGGTAGTGTTAAAAGCACACAGAAGATTACGAAAGCAATGGAAATGGTAGCAGCTTCAAAAATGCGTCGTTCTCAAGACGCAATGGAAGCTACTCGTCCATATGCAGAAACAATGCGTAAAGTGATCGGTCATTTGGCTAACGGTAGCCTTGAGTATAAGCATCCTTATCTTGAGGAACGTGAAGCCAAACGTGTTGGTTACATCATCGTTTCTACAGACCGCGGTCTATGTGGCGGCTTGAACATTAACTTGTTCAAGAAAGCTATGTTAGACATGAAAGACTGGTCTGAGAAAGGTGCTGACGTTGAACTGGCAATTATCGGTTCAAAAGCAACAGCATTTTTCAACAACAGCGGCGCGAAAGTGGCGGCTCAAGTTTCTGGCCTAGGCGATAGCCCAAGCCTTGAAGACTTGATCGGTTCTGTAAGCGTAATGCTGAAGAAATATGATGAAGGTGAATTGGATCGCCTGTTCGTAGTGTTCAACAAGTTTGAAAACACTATGGTACAAGAACCAACGATCGATCAATTACTTCCTTTGCCTAAATCGGATAGCGAAGACATGCAGCGCGATCATGCTTGGGACTACATTTATGAGCCTGAGCCAAAACCACTACTAGATGCACTATTGGTTCGTTACGTCGAATCTCAAGTGTACCAAGGTGTGGTAGAGAACCTTGCTTGTGAGCAAGCGGCTCGAATGATTGCAATGAAAGCTGCAACAGACAACGCTAGCGACCTAATTGATGACTTAGAACTTGTGTACAACAAAGCCCGTCAAGCGGCAATCACACAAGAACTTTCTGAGATCGTTTCAGGCGCATCAGCGGTTTAATCGCTTTTCGGTTAAAGCTTAGGTAAAACTAAATAGTTAGAGGATTAACGATGGCTACAGGTAAGATCGTACAGATCATCGGTGCAGTAGTCGACGTAGAGTTCCCACAGGGTGAAGTACCACGTGTATACGACGCTCTGAACGTTACTGAATCTAAAGAACGTCTAGTTCTTGAAGTTCAGCAACAACTTGGCGGTGGCGTAGTTCGCGCAATCGTAATGGGTAGCTCTGATGGTTTACGTCGTGGTTTGACAGTAGAAAATACTGGCGCGCCAATCTCAGTACCAGTAGGTACTAAGACCCTAGGTCGTATCATGAACGTTCTAGGTGACGCGATTGATGAGTGTGGTGAAATCGGTGCAGAAGAGCACTACGCAATTCACCGCGAAGCGCCTAGCTACGAAGAGCAGTCTAACGAGACAGCACTTCTAGAAACAGGTGTTAAAGTAATCGACTTGGTTTGTCCATTCGCTAAGGGTGGTAAAATCGGTCTATTCGGTGGTGCAGGTGTAGGTAAGACCGTTAACATGATGGAACTTATCAACAACATCGCACTTCAGCACTCTGGCCTATCTGTATTTGCAGGTGTAGGTGAGCGTACTCGTGAAGGTAACGATTTCTACTTTGAGATGCAGGAAGCAGGCGTTGTAAACGTTGAAAAACCTGAAGAATCTAAAGTAGCGATGGTTTACGGTCAGATGAACGAGCCACCAGGTAACCGTCTACGTGTTGCACTGACTGGTCTAACAATGGCAGAGCGTTTCCGTGACGAAGGTCGTGACGTTCTACTATTCGTAGATAACATCTACCGTTACACGCTTGCAGGTACTGAGGTATCAGCACTTCTAGGCCGTATGCCTTCTGCGGTAGGTTACCAACCTACACTAGCGGAAGAAATGGGTGTTCTACAAGAGCGTATCACGTCAACTAAGCAAGGCTCTATCACGTCTGTACAGGCGGTATACGTACCTGCGGATGACTTGACTGACCCATCTCCAGCAACAACGTTCGCGCACTTGGATGCAACGGTTGTACTTAACCGTAACATCGCAGCTATGGGTCTATACCCAGCGATCGACCCGCTAGATTCAACTTCACGTCAACTAGATCCACTAGTAGTTGGTCAAGAGCACTACGATATCGCTCAAGGTGTACAACGTACACTTCAGCGCTATAAAGAGCTTAAAGACATCATTGCTATTCTAGGTATGGACGAGCTATCTGAAGAAGATAAGCAAGTTGTATCTCGTGCTCGTAAGATTGAGAAGTTCCTAACTCAGCCTTACCACGTAGCGGAAGTATTTACAGGTGACCCAGGCGTTTACGTACCTCTTAAAGAGACTCTACGTGGCTTCAAAGGTCTACTAGCTGGTGAATACGATGACATTCCAGAGCAAGCGTTCATGTACTGCGGTACTATCGACGAAGCTATTGAGAATGCTAAGAAGCTATAAGGCTAACTAGGAGGCGATATGGCAGCAATAACCTTTCATCTAGACGTAGTAAGTGCAGAGAAAAAACTTTTCTCTGGCCTTGTTGAGACGTTTCAGGTGACCGGTAGCGAAGGTGAACTTGGTATTTTCCATGGTCACACACCGCTGCTGACCGCTATCAAGCCTGGTATGGTGCGTATTGTTAAGCAGCACGGCCACGAAGAAATTATTTATGTTTCTGGTGGTATGGTAGAAGTTCAGCCTGGTACAGCGACTGTACTGGCTGATACAGCTATCCGTGGTGAAGAGCTAGACGCAGCAAAGGCGGAAGAAGCTAAGCGCAAGGCTGTGGAGAATATCCAAAATCAGCATGGCGACATGGACTTCGCACAAGCGGCCGGTGAACTGGCTAAAGCCATTGCTCAGTTACGAGTTATCGAACTGACAAAACAGCGTCGTTAATTTTACAGAAATTATCGATACTGAGATAAAGGCGACCTAAGGGTCGCCTTTTTGCGTTTTTAGATAAGCCATATGCGGTACACCAATCGTAGCAAGTAACTGGTCATCCTAGCTTGTTAAAACGCTCGATAACTTCGTTAGAAATTTTGACTGTAGAATAGCTACTTATCGAAAATTTCTGCCTCGTTCTCAAGCTTTTTTCCTGCGCTATTTATGATCACTTACTTACTGTGATTGGTCTTAAATCATCAGATTATTTAATTTGTTAGCGAAAAACGGTTACAATATCGTCTTAACTAAAATAACGTCAGATAGGTTGTTCCAATGAATTTCAGCGCGGTTATCCTCGCGGCGGGTAAAGGCACTCGCATGTACTCAAACACACCAAAGGTGCTGCATACCCTTGCGGGTAAGCCGATGGTTAAACACGTTATCGATACTTGTAACGGCTTGGGTGCACAAAACATCCACCTTGTTTACGGTCACGGTGGCGATCAGATGAAAGCGACTCTTGCTGAAGAGCAGGTTAACTGGGCGCTACAAGCGGAGCAACTGGGTACTGGTCACGCAGTCGATCAAGCGTCAGAACACTTTGCTGATGATGAGAAAGTACTGGTTCTTTACGGTGACGTTCCACTGATCTCAGCTGAAACCATTGAAAACCTACTAGATGCACAACCAACTGGCGGCATTGCGCTACTGACTGTTGTGTTAGATAACCCAACGGGTTATGGCCGTATTATTCGTAAGAATGGTCCAGTGGTTGCTATCGTTGAGCAGAAAGATGCGACAGACGAGCAAAAACTGATTAAAGAGATCAACACCGGCGTTATGGTCGCGACAGGTGGCGATCTTAAGCGTTGGTTGTCTGGCCTGAGTAATGACAATGCACAAGGCGAGTACTACCTGACTGACGTTATCGCAGCTGCTCACGATGAAGGTCGTGCGGTAGAAGCGGTACACCCGAACAGCCCTATCGAAGTTGAAGGCGTTAACGATCGTTCTCAGCTTGCTCGTCTAGAGCGCGCTTACCAAGCGGAACAAGCAGACAAACTGCTAAAGCAGGGCGTTATGCTACGTGACCCAAGCCGCTTCGACCTACGTGGTGAACTGCAGTGCGGTATGGACGTTGAGATCGATGTTAACGTAATCATCGAAGGTAGCGTAAGCATTGGCGATAACGTGACTATCGGCGCTGGCTGTGTACTGAAAGATTGTGAGATCGACGACAATACTGTGATTCGTCCATACAGTGTAATTGAAGGCGCGACGGTTGGTGAAGACTGTACGGTTGGTCCATTTACTCGTCTACGCCCTGGTGCAGACATGCGTAACGACTCACACGTGGGTAACTTCGTTGAAGTGAAGAATACGCGTCTAGGTGAAGGCTCTAAGGCGAACCACCTGACTTACCTTGGCGATGCAGAGATTGGTCAACGCGTTAACGTTGGTGCCGGTGCTATTACTTGTAACTATGACGGCGCAAACAAGTTCAAGACCATCATTGGCGATGACGTGTTTGTTGGCTCTGATAGTCAGCTGATTGCTCCTGTTACGATTGCTAGTGGTGCGACGGTGGGAGCAGGTTCAACGGTTACTCGTGATGTCGCTGAAAGCGAACTGGTGATCAGCCGTGCTAAAGAGCGCAAGATTGCTAACTGGCAGCGTCCAGTGAAGAAAAAATAGTCACATCGATTATTGAACAATAGATATATGAAAGAGCCAGTTACGTGTGTAGCTGGCTCTTTTTATTGTGCGCTGCTCGTAATATCAATCGTCGACTAATACCAATCGTAGTAAATAATTGCTCACCCTAGCTTGTTAAAATGCTCGATAACTGCGTTAGAACTTTTTGATACCTACTTACAGTGGTCCTTCAAAGCTCTGTGGTACTTTCGCTCTAGGCTTTTATCTATTTCAAATCGCTGATCAGACTAGTCTTGGTTATCTTCTGCCACCACGCGCGAGTTATCCGGCGTAGAGAAGTGTTGAGACAGCTCTTTATTCGAGAAGATGTAACCAAACCATAAGCCACCTAAACAGATGACGATAGCAACACCGGTCACACTCAATGCTTGGCTTGCCATTGCTGCAACCAGTGCACTCGCTAGGCTGCTGATACAGATCTGTAAGCTGTTCTGTAGGCCTGCAGCTGTCGCTGGACTCTGTTTAGCACTTGATAACGCACGGTTTACTACGATTGGGTAAAGTGCGCCATTTGCCACTGCAATCAGACAGAATGGTGCGAGCAGTGGCCAGATTGATGTTAGTTCCCATTGTGAGGCGATAAAGATAAGCATTGCTGCCACACTGAACAGGCCCACTAAGTTGCGCAGTACTAAACCATCACCGTACTTCTTCACTGCTTGCTTACCAAAGTAGCCACCCGCCATAAATGCGATTGTTTGTGGGATGAAGCTCAGGCCAATATCTTTTGCTTCATAACCTAGCTGAGCCATGATCTCTGGCATACCCGTTAGGTAGGCAAAGAAAGCGGCAGATGCTGAAGCGAACATCAGTACATTACCCAAGTAAGGTTTAGATTTAACTAGCGCCTTAATATCAGATTTAATAGAGGTTTGTTTTACCTCTAGCTGTTCTTTTGGTTGAGCCATTGTGGTTGCAACCAATAGTGCGCCCATTAGCGTTAGAGTAATGAAGATGCTGTGCCAACCAAAGTTATCCGCTAGAAGCACACCCAGTTGAGGCGCCAGTGCAGGAGATAGCGCTACCAAAGGCATGATGGTTGCAAAAATTTGTTGGCTGCTGCTTTGTGAATAGCGCTTGATGACCATCGCTTGCCAGATCACAGCAGGAGCACACACACCGATTGCTTGGATAAAGCGCAGTGTCAGTAGTTGCCAAACCTCGGTGCTAAAAGCCAAACCAAATGATGCTGCGGTAAACAGAACTAGACCAACCGCTAGCGTATTGCGGTGACCGTATTTATCACTCGCTAATCCCCATAGCAGTTGACCCATAGCCATACCGCCAAGGAACACAGTAAGAGATAGGGCAATCTGCTCTGGGCCAGTTGCAAAGTCGATCTCCATCGCCTTAAATGTAGGTAGATACATATCGGTCGCGATAAAACCTAGCATTGAAAGTACTGCAAGGTAGACCAATTGAAATTTAGAAATATTCATAAGATGCCATTACGCTGTTGTAGTGATGTATTTATCATCAAAAAAATTGTTTGATATACAGGGGTGAAGGTCCCTGTTTATTTATGCTGACATTCTATTTTTCGGATCTGATAAAATAAAACGCTAAAATATGTGGTTATCAATCAAAAAATTTGAAGGCTTATGTTCTCTAAATCATCGTTAGAAATGCTCGACACTGTGGCGAGGTTGGGAAGTTTTACGGCTGCGGCAGAGCAACTGCACAAGGTGCCATCAGCGATCAGTTATGGGGTTCGTCAGATAGAGCAAGAGCTTGGTGTGCTGTTGTTTAAGCGTTTGCCAAGAAAGGTTGAGCTGACACCTGCCGGAGAGGTGTTCATCGAAGAGGCGCGCTCTCTGTTGCGCCAGATGGAGGAGATCAGTGCCCAGACCAAGCGAGCAGCCCGAGGATGGAAAAAGACTCTGCGCTTAACCCTAGACAATGTGGTTAAGCTCGACAAAATGAAGCCGATGATTGAAGAGTTTTACGAGACCTTTGATTTTGCTGAACTGCAGATCAATATGGAGGTGTTCAACGGCTCTTGGGAGGCGATCGCTCAAGGGCGTGCCGATATTGTGATTGGTGCTACTTCTGCAATTCCTGTTGGTGGTGACTTTGAAGTCAAAGAGATGGGGACGCTCGATTGGGCGTTTGTTATGTCGCCCAGCCACCCGTGTGTGCGAGAGCAGAACCTTGATGAAACCTTTGTCAGTCAGTTCCCAGCCATCTGTTTAGATGACACCTCGAGCGTGTTGCCCAAGCGTCATACGGGTCACTACGCCAACCAAAGGCGCTTGCTACTGCCTAATTGGTACAGTGCTATTGAATGCCTTAAGAGTGGAGTAGGGGTTGGCTATATGCCACGTCATATTGCAGCTCCTATCATTGAACAAGGCTTGCTGGTGGAAAAAATACTGCCAGAGCCGAGCCCTTTAAGTCAGTGCTGCCTGGTGTGGCGCAAAGACGACAATCATAAGTTGATCGAGTGGATGGTGAATTATTTAGGATCCAGCGATCAACTGCATCGAGATTGGTTGGATCATCGTAAAGCGATCTAGTTGAACGATCTTTATAGTTAAGATCAAAAAGAGCGAGTCAATGCTCGCTCTTTTTATTAAATAACCACTGTTAGGACAAGAAGAACTTGTAAGAAGGGTTATCGGTTTCATCTTTGCATTGATAGCCAAGTTCACGCAGGTGAGTTGAGAATTGTGCGAGGTCGTCGTCACTCAACTCAAACCCACACAGAACACGACCATAGTCAGCGCCGTGGTTACGGTAGTTAAACAGGCTAATGTTCCAGTGTGTGCCTAGCGTATCGAGGAACTTGATCAGAGCACCTGGGTATTCTGGGAACTCAAAGCTGTACAAGCGCTCTTTCAATGGCTTGGATGGCTTACCACCAATCATATATCGGATATGCAGCTTCGCCATCTCATCATCAGAGAGGTCGACGACCGGATAACCACCCTCACGAAGATCAGAGATAATGCTCTCAAGCTCTTCCTGACCACCATTGAGACGCACACCAACGAAGATGTTCGCTAAGCTACTATCGTTTTGACGATAGTTAAACTCAGTCACAGCACGGCCGCCAATGATATTACAGAACTCAAGGAAAGCGCCTTGGCGTTCTGGAATCGTCACTGCAAGTAGACCTTCGCGTTTTTCGCCCAGTTCACAACGCTCAGACACATAGCGCAGACCATGGAAGTTGGTGTTGGCACCAGACAATACCGTCGCCAGTTGCTTGCCTTGCAGTTGGTTCTGCTCTGCAAACTTTTTCAAACCAGCCAGAGCAAGCGCACCAGAAGGCTCGGCAATCGCACGAGTATCCTCAAAGATGTCTTTTACTGCAGAGCAGATCTCGTCACTAGACACGGCAATGTGACCATCGATGTACTGCTGGCATAGGCGGAAAGTCTCTTCACCAATGCGCTTAACCGCAACGCCATCGGCAAACATGCTGACCTGATCCAGTACTACTGGCTCACCCGCATCCAATGCCGCTTTGAGGCAAGAAGAGTCTTCTGGCTCTACCGCAATCACTTTGATTTCTGGCATTAACTGCTTAATCAGCACAGCAACACCAGCGGCTAGTCCACCACCACCAACGGGTACAAAGATATAGTCGAGATGACCATTCTGTTGCAGCATCTCCATACCCATGGTGCCTTGCCCTGCGATCACCAATGGGTGATCAAATGGTGGCACAAAGGTGTAGCCGTGTTCTGTTGAAAGGCGTTCTGCTTCAGCTTTCGCTTCATCAAAGTTGCTGCCGTGCAGAACCACGTTGCCACCAAAACCACGTACCGCATCCACTTTGATGTCTGGGGTGGTTTTTGGCATCACAATCGTGGTCTGAATGCCTAGCTTAGAGCCAGACAGTGCCATACCTTGAGCATGGTTACCTGCTGATGCTGCAATCACACCGGCGGCTTTCTGTTGCTCAGAAAGACTGGATACCATGTTATAGGCACCACGCAGCTTGAACGAGTGAACCGGCTGACGGTCTTCACGTTTAAGCTGAACCTGGTTACCGATACGTGCGCTTAGGCGTGGCATCTCTTGCAGCGGTGTAACGATAGCTGCTTCATAAACTGGAGCTCTTAATATCTGGCGCAGGTAGTCTGCACCAGATTGTAAACGGGGCGTTGAGGTGTCATCACTCATAGATTAGCCCTCAAGTTTCGACTTATCGCGCACTGCGCCTTTATCGGCACTGGTTGCCATGCTTGCGTATGCTTTAAGAGCAAATGACACTTCGCGTTGGCGGTCTGCTGGTTTCCAGCCAAGCTCATCCTGTTTCGCACGACGAGCAGCAAGCTCTTCTTCTGGAACGTCTAGTGAGATAGAACGGCTCGGGATATCGATAGTGATGATATCGCCATCTTGAACAAGGCCAATCGTACCGCCACTTGCTGCTTCTGGAGAGGCGTGACCAATAGATAGACCAGACGTACCACCAGAGAAACGACCGTCTGTTAGCAGTGCACAAGATTTGCCTAGACCCATAGACTTCAGGTAAGTCGTTGGGTACAGCATCTCTTGCATACCAGGGCCACCTTTAGGACCTTCGTAACGGATTACAACCACTTCACCCGCTTTCACTTTGCCACCTAAGATACCTTCTACCGCTGTATCTTGGCTTTCGAATACGATCGCTGGACCTTGGAACTTAAGGTTCTCTTCATCCACACCTGCCGTCTTAACGATACAACCGTCAATCGCGATGTTTCCAGATAGAACGGCTAGGCCACCCTCTTGGCTAAATGCGTTCTCTTTAGAGCGGATACAACCATCGGTGCGGTCGTCATCTAGGCGGTCCCAGCGGCAGTCTTGAGAGAAAGCTTTAGTGGTACGGATACCTGCAGGGCCAGCACGGAAGAACTTAAGAACGTCTTCATTCTCAGTTTGCATGATGTCGTATTCAGCAAGCTGTTGCTGCATTGTCATGCCAAGAACAGTACTTGTTGAGCCATTGAGTAGGCCCGCGCGGTCTAGTTCACCCAGAATCGCCATTACACCACCGGCGCGGTGTACGTCTTCCATGTGGTATTTTTGAGTAGATGGTGCCACTTTACATAGGTGAGGAACGCGACGTGACATCTCATCGATGTCATTCATATCAAAGTCGATCTCACCTTCTTGTGCTGCTGCTAGCAGGTGAAGAACCGTGTTACTAGAACCACCCATTGCGATATCGAGTGCCATCGCGTTCTCAAAGGCTGCGCGGTTAGCAATGTTGCGCGGTAGTGCTGATTCATCACCTTGGTCGTAGTAGCGCTTAGTCAGTTCAACAATGCGCTTACCAGCATTGATGAATAGCTGCTCACGGTCAGCGTGGGTCGCTAGCATAGAGCCGTTACCTGGCTGAGATAGACCTAGTGCTTCAGTCAGACAGTTCATTGAGTTTGCTGTGAACATGCCTGAACAAGAACCACAAGTTGGACAAGCTGAACGCTCGATCTGCTCACTCTGAGCATCTGAAACCGTTGGATCGGCACCTTGGATCATCGCATCAACAAGGTCTAGCTTGATGAGCTGATCAGAAAGCTTAGTTTTACCCGCTTCCATAGGGCCACCTGAAACAAAGATCACTGGGATGTTGAGGCGCATCGCGGCCATCATCATTCCCGGAGTGATTTTGTCACAGTTGGAGATACACACCATCGCGTCGGCACAGTGTGCATTGACCATGTACTCTACAGAGTCCGCGATCAATTCACGTGAAGGCAGCGAGTAAAGCATGCCGCCGTGACCCATCGCGATACCATCATCGACGGCAATGGTATTGAATTCTTTAGCGATACCGCCTGCTTTTTCGATTTCACCTGCGACCAACTGACCCATATCTTTAAGGTGAACGTGGCCTGGAACAAATTGAGTGAATGAGTTTACAACTGCGATGATTGGTTTGCCGAAATCATCGTCTTTTACGCCCGTTGCACGCCAAAGGGCACGAGCACCCGCCATGTTGCGGCCGTGAGTTGTAGTTGCGCTGCGATATTTGATTTTTGGAGCCGAAGACATTTGCTACTTCCTTATAAATTATTGAGCTGAAGGTGCTTGTTCTGGGTAAACGTAATCCAACCAGCCCCACTTATCTTCTGTGGTGCCGTTGAATAGGCCAAAGTAAAGGTCTTGCATTACTTTAGTGATTGGGCCGCGTTTACCACAACCGACTTCAATCTTATCAACTGTACGTACTGGCACGATTTCAGCTGCTGTACCTGTCATGAATATTTCATCTGCTAGGTAAAGTGCTTCACGTGCAATATTGGCTTCACGTACTTCATAGCCGCGATCGCGGGCTAGAGTCATGATGCTGTCGCGTGTAATACCAGGTAGGATCGCGCTGGTCGCTGGTGGCGTTGTGATTACGCCGTCTTTCACGACAAAGATGTTCTCACCGGCACCTTCTGACAGGTAACCATCAACACTCAGTGCGATACCTTCATCGTAACCGTGACGACGAGCTTCACCACCAACCAGTAGTGATGATAGGTAGTTACCACCCGCTTTTGCTGCGGTTGGGATGGTATTAGGTGCTGCGCGATTCCAGCTTGAAATCATCGCATCTACGCCGTTTTCTAGTGCTTCTTCACCTAGGTACGAACCCCATGGGAAGGCGGCGATGATTAGGTCCATCTCAGTATTTTCTGGAGGACATACACCCAGGCCAACATTACCGACAAAGCCTAGAGGGCGGATGTAGGCAGACTCAAGCTTATTTTGACGCAGTGTTTCGCGTGTGGCTTCCATGATCTCCTCTTCCGTGTAAGGAATAGGGAAGCGGTAGATCTTGGCTGAGTCTTTTAGGCGCTTCGCGTGCTCTGGGTGACGGAAAATGATTGGGCCATTTGGCGTGTTGTAGCAACGAACCCCTTCAAATACTGAAGTACCGTAGTGCATAGCGTGAGTTAAGACGTGAACGTTCGCCTCAGCCCAAGGAACCATCTCACCATTAAACCAAATGTAGTCTGCTGTTTTTGCTGTCATGTTTGCGCTTCCTTATGCACCAATCTTTTGTTGTAAGTTATTGTTTGGTAGTTCGTTACGGCTAATGGAAATCACATCGACAGTGCGTACATCCCATAGCTTTTCAATCTGATTAACCAAGAAAGAGATAGGGCGGTCGCTATCAACGATGATTTCAACACTCGCGATTTTGCTCTCATGGTTCTGCGTACCGGCAACCTGCTTAACGATGAAACCACGGTGACGAATAACACGAAGAACACGCTCTAATAGTACCGGCTTATCGTCGGCTTTGATGTCTAATAAATATCTTTCCATGTTACGTGTTCTCCAACATATCACTGTTTGATGCACCAGGTGGTACAAGTGGCCATACGTTCTCTTCTTCGTCGATCAGGACATGCAGAAGGTACGCCGTTTTGCTCTCAAGCATCTCTTTGATGGCTGGCTCAACTTCTTCCTTCTTGGTGATGGTTTTGCCCGGAATATCGAAGGCTTTCGCGAGCATTACGAAATCAGGGTTGTCATCTAGGATGGTTTCACTGTGACGACCATCGAAGAACAGCGATTGCCATTGACGAACCATACCAAGGCGCGAGTTGTTAAGTAGCACCATCTTCACTGGGATCTGACGACGTTTAAGTGTCCCAAGCTCTTGAACATTCATCATGAATGAACCATCACCTGAGATAAGAATTGATTGATCATCCGGGCGAGCAACGGCTGCTCCCATCGCTGCAGGCAAGCCGAAGCCCATGGTGCCTAAGCCAGCTGAGGTGATAAAGTTCTGCGGCTGACGAGGTTGAATGTGCTGCGCAGCCCACATCTGATGTTGACCAACGTCGGTCGAGACAATTGAGCTATCCGGCATCATGTCTGAAAGTTGCTTAAGCAGCAGTGGTGCGAAGATTAGGTCACCAGGGTGGTCATAGCGCCACTTAAATGTGCTGCGTAGGCTCTCGGAGTGGTGAACCCAAGGACTGATGTCTTGAGTCAGCTCTAACTGAGGAAGAATGGTGTTGATGTCACCACGCAGTGGAGCGTGAGCATGACGAAGTTTGTGGATCTCTGCCGCATCGATATCGATGTGGATGACTTTTGCATGAGGAGCAAAGGTATCCAGTTTGCCCGTTACTCGGTCATCAAAGCGTGCGCCGACTACGATCAGTAGATCGGATTCTTGAACGACTAAGTTAGCCGCTTTGGTGCCGTGCATACCTAACATACCTAGGTAGTGAGGGTCATCACGCTCGATAGTACCCAAGCCTTTCAATGTGCTGACTGCTGGCATTGGGTTAAGACGCAAGAACTCACGTACAGAATCGGTTGCCTTTGCCAGTTGAACGCCACCACCCACATAAAGAACAGGGCGGGTGGCTTGAGAAAGGACTTGTTGTGCCGTCTCGATCGCTTCTTGTGGTGCTACAGGTATCGCAGGTGGTGTGAAAGAAGGAAGAACTTCTACCGGAGCTTCTGCAAGTTGGACATCTTTGGCGATATCAACAATAACTGGGCCCGGACGACCGGTTTTAGCCACTTCAAAGGCTTCTGCTAAGGTTGGAGCAAGCTCTTCAATGTTAGTAACGAGGTAGCTGTGCTTGGTACAAGAGAGAGACATACCGATCACATCCATTTCTTGGAAGGCATCAGTACCAATGTGGGAGCTAGCGACTTGGCCAGTAATTGCGACGAGGGGGATTGAGTCCATAAATGCATCGGCAAGGCCGGTGACTAGGTTAGTGGCGCCTGGACCAGAGGTCGCCATACATACTGCAACATCCTGAGTGGCTCTCGCCATTCCTATGGCGGCCATTGCAGCACCTTGTTCATGACGACATAAGATGTGTTCCACACCACCGTCGTACAATGCATCGTAGATTGGCATTATGGCACCACCTGGATAACCAAATACGGTATCTATACCCTGTTGCTTCAAAGCGGATACGACTAATTCTGCACCTTTCATCGTAAATCCCCCTGGTTACCGGTATTTTGGTAACTATTTCTTTTGTTGCTGCACATCGTGTGCTCCCATTCTTCCTGTCTATCGGCGTAGCCGAAAATGCTTCAAAATATAAAAATCGAATCTATAAATTAGAAAAAACCCCCGGACTTGTCAGTGCGGGGGTTTTAAAAATTTGTGGCTATTTTTTATCCACACGCCCCCGCGTCGTCATAATAATGACCACGATAATCAGGTTAATCAGTGCGTATAGGCGTGTGTTTAGTGTCATAAAATTCGAGCTTTCTCGTCGATTGTCGTATGTAAAACCATCTATCTCTAGTGTTATCACAGAAAACTGTTTCATGACAAGCAAAATGTCATTCTTTTTTCACATTAAAAACTAATTCCACCAAGCTATATAACAACCTTATAGCTTTGGTGAGGAAAGAATACCCAGGCTGAATACTTTTAAATCAATAACAAAGGAAAGCTATGGGACTCGCAATTATTCATAGTCGCGCCAGCGTCGGTGTGGAAGCGCCTGCGGTCACCGTTGAGGTGCATATCAGCAACGGAATGCCAGGGTTCTCTTTGGTTGGGTTACCAGAGACAACGGTCAAAGAGTCTAAAGATCGCGTGCGCAGCGCGATTATCAATTCACGCTTTGAATTTCCGGCTAAACGCATCACAGTCAATCTTGCTCCTGCTGATCTTCCGAAAGAGGGAGGGCGGTTCGATCTGCCGATCGCTCTGGGTATCTTAGTCGCTTCTGAGCAGTTGCCAGAAAGTAAAGTATTGAGTCATGAGTTTATTGGTGAGCTCGCTCTGTCTGGCGAGTTGCGCACCGTCAAAGGAGTATTACCCGCCACATTGGCGTGTGATAAGGCGAATCGTGCGCTGGTGGTTCCGCATGATAACGGTGAGCAAGCGGCTTTGGTTGGACAGGGGGAACATAAATCTGCTCAGACATTATTGGAGGTCTGCGGTTATCTTTGTGGTCAGAATACATTAGATCTAAACGATGTATCTGAGCTGCGACATCAACCACATACCACTCGAGATCTGCAAGACATTATTGGTCAGCAGCAAGGTAAACGAGCGTTAGAGATCGCGGCGGCTGGCAATCATAACTTATTGTTTTTAGGTCCACCCGGTACGGGCAAGACCATGCTTGCCTCACGCCTTTGTGATTTATTGCCTGAGATGAGTGATGACGAAGCGATGGAGACGGCTTCTGTGGCGTCACTCACTCAGCAGGAGATCAATCAATACAACTGGAAGCAGCGTCCCTTTCGTTCGCCACACCATTCAAGCTCTATGGCGGCACTGGTGGGCGGTGGTTCTGTGCCAAGGCCGGGAGAAATATCGTTGGCGCACAATGGACTGTTGTTCCTCGATGAGATGCACCATCACACTTTTTGCTATAATTGCTAACTATACACTTTTAAATGTGAGAAAAAATTCTAGAATATTGATATGTGTTTAGTAAAATCTTGGTGTGATTCATGACTATTAGATATGAGATAGTTACAACTGAAGTTAAGCCTTTTACTTATCAGACTCCTTTAATCGACATAAATGATAATGGTGAGCCAGAAGTACACTTCTCGCAAAGTAAATCATCACATGTGTACATCAAGAGAATTACTTTTCTTAATCTTGTAGGAAGAGATAAGAGTGGCAATGTTATCTCTTATGAACCGATGGATTACGTAAATCAGTTTTTAATGTCACATCATATAGATGATGATAAGCAAGAATCCGATCAGTATTCGAAAGGGCTGGTACATTTCTTTTCATTTTTGATTGCATTACAGGAGTTGTGGGATCAGGAACTAGAAGAGAATCTATATGAAGATGGTGTTGATTCTCCTCGCCCAACTTGGGATTACATGGCACCTCGTAAAGCTAACCGTATAACCTACCAGTATAGAGAGGCTTTACGTCAATCGGTGTTGAACGAGCCTGACCCTGAATATCGCTTAGCCAGAACAACAGCAACAGCCTATATGAATGCTGTAATTAAGTTTTATACGTTTCATCTACGTCATGGTTTTCAATTCAATAATCCACCCTTTGATCATGAGGTCGTCACTATACATTATCAGGCTAATGGAACTTCTATGAAGCCATACATGAAGAAGGATGTTCATACCACAGATCTAAGACTCAATTTCCCCAAATCTAGGCGCAATGATGGAGGTGTTATAGAGAATTTCAGACGTGACTTGAGACCGTTATCTGAAGCACAGTGGAAAGAGGTTGAGCATATCCTTCTACATACACGAAGAGTCATCAAAAGTGTAAGCGGTCAGAAGAAAATGGTGAAAATCGCAGAAGAATACTGCCTTTTCTTCTTAGTCTGTCGTTACACAGGTATGCGAAGAGAGGAAGCTGCAAGCCTTCATTTAGGTCAAATCATCCAACC
Source organism: Vibrio pelagius (assembly GCF_024347575.1). Taxonomy (NCBI): domain Bacteria; kingdom Pseudomonadati; phylum Pseudomonadota; class Gammaproteobacteria; order Vibrionales; family Vibrionaceae; genus Vibrio; species Vibrio pelagius. The sequence continues at coordinate 3,155,018 of NZ_AP025503.1, read as the reverse complement.
TGTATTAAATGGTGCTGAATTTAAAAAACCTATATTACGCATTGGCATTGGTGGGCAGTATGGCTCTTTAACTAAGACAAAAGGAAAAGGGAATAAATCAAGGCGCACAATAATACCCAGCGCCATTATGAGCATTTTGTATGATTACTCCCGTTCAGACCGTTATCAGGATCGATTGAACAAATTTCAGGAGCAATGTAAATCGAAGCGAGAAGCTGGGGACGTAGCCTTTTTTGAGGGCGATGATTCGGTAGATGAAGGTAAGCAGTATCTATTCTTAAGCGCAAAGGGCATTCCATTTTTCTTGAAGTTAAATGAACTAAATAGTCGGTGGATTGAAGTTCGTAATACGGTGAGTGAAAAAACTAATAGGGAGTTTGATTTAAGTATTCATAATCTTCGTTCAACTTTTGCAGTTAACTTATTTCGTCTGTTTCTACGGAAAATGACCGCAGACAAGGCGTTAACTTATGTATCAGAGTTGTTAGGGCATGAAGATATTAAGACTACGACAGAATACCTGAAAATTGCTCAAAGCGATCCAACGGGAGATGAGATCTATGAGGATGTCCTTGATTGGTTAGGTGTATTTGATGACCTAGATGAGGCGGAAGGAGTCACAATACATTCATTGTCATCAGAGGTAAATCATGATTAATGAAGAAAAAACCTCATTATCATCATCGAGTAGAAGAAAAGCCTTAAAACCCATCAAGAGAGTTTCTCATCGCTCTAATAGCATAGATGTGCTTAGAGTGGATGATATGAGGCTATCTGTTGAGGGTGCCCCGACAGCATATTTTAAGCGGTTAAAGTACAAGGGCTGTCCCCCTCTTGCTAGAGGTGCTAACGCTGGAGCGCTCGATCCAAAGCATCAATATATCAATATGAATCGAGATAAGTTTGTACGCACTATGTATCGACTGTTTGAACCAGTATCTAATGTTACGTGGTTGAAGGGGCATATGTATGAACTTATTAAATATGTTAGATGGCTAGATGAAAACAGTATCGATTTAGTAGAAGAAGATTACTTCCCTATTAATGTGTTGAATGAGTACCTAGATTGTCTTGAGGAACAAGTTCAGAGTGGAGCGAAAAAAACTAGAAAGAAGAGCGCTAGAGATGCACTAGCAGCAATATTGAAGCAGCTCGGTAGAGATGGTGACACTAAAAAATTACGTACAGCAGAAGCTAAGGATCGCAATCCATTTAAAGGTATGGATATCGAGTCAGAACTTAAACCCGTTGCTAAAGTTATGTTTCGTGGTTATCTAGGACTAGAAAAGCATATAAGAAGCAAGACTATTCCAGAAATTCACCCCATGTTTGATGAGGAGTTGTTTTTTAAGGCAGCAGAAAAGGAAGGATGGACTCCAAGACAGATAGCAGGCAGGAAAACAGGCTTTATAACTGCGGTTAACTTACGTGAGAGTGGCTTTAAAATAGGCTCAGAGGAGCTTTGCAAAAATCAACTAACTCGCTTAGCTGTGATGATCTCATTTATGTTTACAGGAATAAACTATACGCCCTTACTCACTATGCGCCGTAGGGATGTAAAGTTTAAGCAAGTTGGTGGCAATCGATTCTTGTTTGAAACGATCAAAAAACGCGCTAATGGAAAAGACCAAGACAATGCAATAGGTTTTTCCAAAAGAGCAAAGGAGTTCGTTGAATCTTGGCTGGCGGCATCTTCTTTGATTACAGGGGATGATAGCAATGCATGGCTGTTTCCTTACATCAGAAAGGATGGATCTGTAGGGAATTTCATAAACTCTAATTCGCAGGCACAAGTTCAAGTAAATAAGTACCTTAAGTCAATGGGGTTAGCTCGTATCAACTCATCAGTATTGCGACAGACCAAACTTGATACCCTAATGAAGGTGACAGAGGATATTTATTTGGTATCGCTTTCAGCTAATAACTCTGTAACAACCATTAAGCGTCACTATAGCGTTGGTTTAGAACAGGATCATGAGCGCAATTTAAGCGCAAGTATGGATGCTAAATATGCAATGGCATCAGGAGTTAACTTAAAGGAAGCTGTAACTCAAGCAAAGTATAAGTTTCACGACATCCTATCTGAATATGACTATAGAAAGCTGAGGAAAAACAGCTCCTATACACCGCTAGGTGTGAGGTGTGAAGGTAATAAGAATACAAAGGACTCTGTATCTCGTGAATTACAGAACCTCAATCTGGATATGCCTATAGAAGAGCAGAAATGTACCAATTTTTTAGGGTGCTTTGAATGTAAAAGTCATGTACTTGTTGCTGCTGTGAATGATATTTGGCTCATGCTTTCATTCTTCGACGTCATAGCTGAGTTGAAAGCGGCTCCAGCTTTTAACTCACTTCCTAAGGACGAGTTTCATAAATTGGAAAACACCATAATCTCCATTCTTGATAGGTTCAAAGAGAAATCAAAGACTAACTATCAACTAGCAGTAGAGAAAAATAACGTTAATCCACACCCATTATATTCTGATATTCGAAGTTTAAATGATCTGCTAGAGGTATTTTGATGCAGGGAAGTAGTTCTAAAATATTCTCATCTCCAACAAAGAATCTTGGTGAAGTTGTCACTCGAACAAGTAGTGGTGAGCCGTTGAGCTTTCAATATGACGATGAGTGGGATTTTGTTGGTACACAAAATGTTGGTATTGGTAAAACAACAAAGGTTAGCTTTTGTGCGATAAAGAACCCTTTACAAAAGAAAGCTATTCAAGATGTTATGTATGATTTTTATCAATCAGAGAAATCCAAAGGTAAAGCCCCTTCAGTTGCGTTGATGGTGGCTCTTAGAGGTAATTTAATTAGAGTAATCTCTTGTCTGTCCTCTGAAGATTGGAGTTTATTAAATAATGACTCTGAATACCGATTGTTTAAGAAACAGTTAAAAATTAAGGAATATAGCAAGGGCACCATTGAGGGACTTGTTTCATCCTTAAATAAACTGAACGATCTTGATAAGCATTCAAGGGCGATTGATGGGAATGAACTGTATGAGTTAGCAAAGGATGATTTGCAAAAACAGCATATTGCATTGCCGATTCGCATACACCAAACCATCTTGTCTCATTGCATTAAAACCGTGGAGAGATACCACCCCCTTCGTCATGAAATCTCACGAGTAATGGATGAAGCCCATGCAATACAAGAGCAGGTGAAAAATGGGGAATTGAAATTAAATAACTGCTCCACAATATCAATGCATCCCAGAGATATAAACCGAAGAACTCAAAGGCTTTGCAAAGCAAAGATAAAACATGCAATCCCAAACTTTAAGTTAGTATTCAACGGCTCATGGCTCACAGGGATATTAGTTGATTGTATTATGGTTGTAGCCCTATTCTCAGGTGCTCGAATTGGAGAGATTTTTAGTTTTGATAAAGATAGTTATGTTGAAAGAGATACCATAAGCGGCAACAAGATTTCGATTCTTAAAGGCCAGACAACGAAAGGTAATGGTGGAGTAGAAAAAGCTGAAGTATGGCAAACACATCCCATCGCACAAGAAGCTATAGAGCTAGCTAGTGATATGATGCAGTTTGCTCGCAAAAGGTATCGTGATGCTTTACAAAGAGATTTTTCAAATGGAAAAATCATTCAAGACAAGTATGAAAGAGCTATGAAGGAAACCTCAGTAGCCTTCGTTGCTCCAGATCTAACTGTTACTAATAAAAGCAACTATGTTCTTAGTCTCGCAAGCATCAGCGCCAACAATAAATCTATATTTAAGAGGTTGGGCCTATCGGCAACACCAGAAGATGTTGAAGAATTTGATTTGCTTAACCCGACCCGTAGTGGTCAGCTAATTGTTGGAGGATTTTTACCTAAATTGTCACCTCATGATTTTAGGCGTAGTTTTGCAGTGTTTTTCAAAAGGTATGGTTTCGGTAATTCTCTCTCTATTAAGTTTCAGTATAAACATAAAAATATCAACATGTCTGACTATTATGCGAACAATGCAGAACTGACGGCGATGAATGATGTTTTACTCGATAAAGACCTGTTAACTATGTTCGAAGAAGAAGGTATTCAGCTAGGAGTTGATATTTTTGATGAAATCTACAACAAAAGTGAGCACTTAAGCGGTGTCGAAGGCGAAAGCATACAACGAGATAAATTCAACAGGCTAAAAGCTGGGCACAAAGTTTATATGAGCCGTAGTGAAATTGATGGCTTGGTTCGAAATGGATCACTTTCTGTAGTTATGCTGCCTACAGGAGGGTATTGTACCAACACTAACTGCGACAGGCTGTGCGGCATCGAAGGGTTTATAGCTGAAAAAAAAGTTTGCCCCCATCAAGTATTCACTGACAAAACGGCAAAAAAGCAGGCGCAACTTAGAGTTCGATTGATCAAAAAATTTCGAGCATTTAATGATGGTGATGAGATAAACAACCTTATTCTATCTGGCATCAAACAGAAGATTAAACAGATTGAGTCATTATTAGACGACCACAAGATTAACTACATCGCTTTTAATGACAAAATTGAGGGCTGCTATGCAAGGTAAAAAATCACTCACAGAGGCAAGGTTGCATGAAGCTTTGAATCGTTTACTTAATGGGAAGCCGACTCGCGTTAAGACTACAGGCAAACTTACTCTAAACAAAATAAATAATGAAGCTGGCCTCGGAAATAGTTATGTCCATAAATTTCATGATTTTATTGCTTACGCTAACCCTATCATTGCCGAATTTAACGAGGAAAAGCGAAAGTTGGTAGAGGAGGGTTTTTCTATCTCTGACATACAACTAACTGAATTGGAAAAGCTAAAAGCAGAGAAAAAACGAGAAAGGCAGTTAAAAGAAAAATATAAGCATGAACGGGATGATGCTAGAAAAGCAAAGGTAGAGTTAGAAGCGCTGAACAACTCTTTGATGTTCAGGTTATACGAGTTACAGGAAGAACTTGCACACATCAAGGGTACAGTTATTGAGAAAAACTTATCATAAATTCTCAAGTTTTCTTTTAAACAACTGTACAAGTTCTGAATTCGAGAGAACCCTTTGTCAGACAAGGGCTTTCTCAATATTTTTAATGAAAAAAGTGTAACGGTGGGAAAGCCTGAGTTTGAAAGGAAGGTGCTCGACTCATTGCGAGAGCCGTTAGAGTCTGGAGAGATCATCATTTCACGAGCTGCGGGCAAAACCCGTTTCCCTGCTCGGTTTCAATTGGTTGGTGCCCTCAATCCAAGCCCAACGGGCTACTATGAGGGCAATCAAGCGCGTGCAAACCCACAGATTATTTTGCGTTATTTGAACCGGTTATCAGGGCCGCTGTTAGATCGCTTTGATATGTCATTGGAGATCCCGCTACTACCTAAAGGCATGCTCGCCGAGGGGGGCGATCGAGGAGAAGGGACTCCGGTCGTTAAGCAGCGTGTGGTTGACGCAAGGTCTACCATGGTCGAGCGCGGAGGAAAGCCCAATGCACTCTTGACCAGTCGTGAAATTGAAAAGTATTGCCCACTCGATAAGCAAGATGCTCAATTCTTAGAGACGGCGCTGCATCGACTTGGGTTATCAATTCGTGCTTATCATCGCATCATCAAGGTTGCTCGCACCATTGCAGATCTTGAAGGGAGTGAGCAGATTCAAAAGAAACACCTCTCAGAGGCGTTGGGGTATCGAGCAATGGACAGATTATTGAAGCAGTTGACGGCACAAGCGGTATAGCCAACAAATGCGGCTATACCTATGTGCTGGAATTAAAACTTGTAGTTCATACCAACTGAAACGATGTATTGGGACTCATCGTAGAAGGTAATGTTGGAATTGCTAGTGCCGTAGCCTGCTAATGAAATGAATGACCAGTTATCCCAGTTCATGAATTTATCATATTCATAAGCGGCAAACAGGTTGATGTTGTCATCACTGCGAACCGTGTTGTTGAACAAAGAGCTACCGGCATCGTAATCACGTTGATTATAACCCGCGGTTAACGCGTATTGATGACGGCCAGCTGAGCCAAATAGGCTGACCTCAGCTCCGAGTTGGTCATAAGATTCGGCACTGCCATCGGCATCGCGAGACTGATAGATGATGGATGGTACTAGCATCAAACTGCGGCTTAGAGGCTGTCGATATTGGCCTTTCAAGTAGAAGGTATCCGCATCACGTTTTAGCTCTGCTTGTTGAATAGCATCATCTTCAACATCTTTAGTGGCGTAGGCCATATCAAGTGAAAATGGTGAGCCAGCAATACTGCTCAACTTCAAACGAAAGGCGTGACCCTTCTCGTCAGTTTTCGAACGAGGGCCTGTGGTGTTGTATGGGTCAGCCCAGGTTTCACCGGACATGATGGTTGGTAGGATTGACGCATCAATCACCATTCCAGATTGCAGCTGATATTTGTAGCCCACTTCAAGTACAGCTGTACCTGTTGCGATATCGTCACGAGCGGTCCCCGTATAAACTTGATGATTTAAGCGTTCACCAAAGGTGTAAGCAACGCTGCCCAGTGGAGCGACTAAGAAAGAGCTTTCTGAAGACGCTTTCTTGTCCGTCGACATGATGTTGTTATCGCCGTCGGTATTGAAGTTTGACGTAGAGGAGGTGATCCCAGCATTCAGGGAAATTTCACCGCTGATGCCTTGCTCGTCGGCAAGCTTGGCAAAGGCAGGGGTAGCAGCAATGCTCAAAGCTAAAAATGTGATTTTTAATTTCATTTGCGGGGCTCCTTGCCCAACCTGTTAGTGATTAATGAAAAGCGATGAATAGTCCAGATACTAAAAGGTTCCTGATTAATTTTTTATCAATGATGCTTTTTGAGCATAGCAAAGAAAAAGGAAGCCGAAGCTCCCTTTTATCAATGAGTTATTTCTTCAATAAGAAATTAACCAGTGCAAAATACTCATCAAGAGATTTGATACCTTGCGCATCGACTAGGTAACGGTTGTTAACCACAACGGCTGGTACGCCCGAAAGGCCGCTGTCTTTGAATGCTTTATCGAAGCGACGAACCATAGAGTCAACCGCAAAGCCTTTATAGGCTGCATCAAATTTCTTCGCATCAACACCCTCGTCTAGGAAGATTTGACGTAGCTCTTCTTCATCGCGAGGTGGCTTGTTCATGTTGTGAATGCGGTTAAACATTACAGGCACCATCTTATCTTCTACTTTTAGCGCGATCATTGTTGCGTAAGCTTTGCTCATTGGCTTGCCCATGGCGCCGCCCATGAAAGATACGTGGTTCTTCTGCAGCTTAACGCCTTCAGGAAGCTGTTTTTTTAGCTGCTGAATGATAGGTTCAAAGCTATTACAGTGTGGACAGTAGAATGAAAAGAACTCAGTAACAACTGGCTTTTTAGAAGGCTCTAGGTCTAGAACCTTGTAGTGTTCACCTTCGTTAAATTGCGCCGCATGAGCCGATAAGCTCAGCATAACCAATGAGAAAAATGCGAATAGCTTTTTCATTTATTCAATCTCCATTATGTTTGAATTTTTTGTTTGCTATCAGTGTTGCCTTACCACTGAGGCATTAACGAAAGTGGTGGCTCCTGTAGGGTAGCAATCTGCTCTTTACAAGCAAGTACTTGTTGCTCCCAGTATTTCGGGTCATTAAACCATGGAAATGCAATTGGGAAAGCAGGGTCTTGCCATCGCTTTGCTAACCATGCCATGTAATGCACCATACGTAGACCGCGCAGTGGCTCAATTAGTTTCAATTCTGCGCTGTTAAAGTCACAAAACTGTTGATAAGCCTCTAATAAGATATCGAGTTGCATCAGTTTATCTTGGCGTTCACCGTTGAGTAGCATCCACAGGTCTTGGATGGAGGGGCCATTGCGTGCATCATCAAGGTCGACGAACATCGGCCCGTCACGCCACAAAATATTACCAGGGTGGCAATCGCCATGCAGACGAATAATTTTACTTGATTCAGACCACTGCTCTTCTAGTACTTTGATCAAGATATCTAGATCATTGAAGAATGCTGATTCGAGATGTGCAGGGATAAAGCGTGAATTCTCAAGGATTTTGCGTGGTTGATGAAGATACTCGTCGAGACTAATAGTCGGACGGTGCTGAAATAGCTTTTCCGAGCTCGCTTTATGAATACGCCCGAGAAAGCGACCGACGCCTTCTAGCTGATCGAGGTTATCCACTTCGTACTGACGTCCGCCAACACTATCAAATAGCGCAAAGAGATAGCCCTGATACTCATGCAAGGTTTGACCGTTGATCTTAATCGGTGGTGCAACCGGAATCTCTTGTTCAATCAAGTCGAGTGCGAAATCATGCTCTTCTTGGATCTGTTCTTTAGTCCAGCGCTGCGGGCGATAGAACTTCACAACGTAGCGCTTGCGATCTTCATCGCTAAATTGATAGACGCGGTTCTCGTAGCTATTGAGCGCCAATAGGCCAGACTCGGCGCGAACGCCGATGCTTTCTAGCGCATACCACATGAAATCAGGCGTCAGGTTATCAAAGTTAAAAGCTTGTTCGGTCATAAGAATAAAAAAGGCTCATTACTGAGCCTTTTTCCATTGATTGGTTGAAATACCGAGCGGTGAACCGCTAGATATTAGAGCTTCTTGATAAAGCGGCTTTCAACTTCTATCGTAAACTCTTCATTGTTCGAGAGTATAAACTGAATTGTCGAAACTGGTGAGCTGAGTTTTTCTGGATCGGCTCCCAAGCTGATCGGCAGATTAAGCACTTCACCTGGATCTACAGCAACGGTCTGCTTACCGTACCAGATCGCCTCTGGTAGCCCACTTACACTTAAATCATACTCTTGAACTTGCTGAGTTTTGTTGATGATTTTGAGGGTGTAAGTGTTTTCAACAAAGCCCTGAGTGTTGATTCTGAACAGTTGGTTTCGGTCACGAAGCACGGTTAAACCCGCAGGGTCAACACTTGCGACCTGAACAAAGAACAAGCCAATCATCAGTAGCAACACGCCGCCGTAACCCAACAGCTTAGGTCGCATCACCTTAGTATTGTGGCCTTCTAGACGATGTTCTGTGGTGTAGTTGATCAGGCCTTTCTCGTAGCCCATGCGATCCATCGTTTGGTCACAAGCATCGATACAAGCGCCACAGTTAATACATTCATATTGCAGGCCATCCCGGATATCGATACCGGTCGGACAGACCTGCACACATAAATTACAGTCGATACAGTCACCTAAGCCCAGCGCTTTAGGATCGGCTTTGCGTGAACGAGGACCACGGTTTTCACCACGCTCAGTATCGTAGCCAACAATGAAGGTATCCTTGTCAAACATCGCAGATTGGAAACGTGCGTACGGACACATGTGCACACAAACGATCGAACGCATCCAACCTGCATTGGCGTAGGTGCAGCCAGCGAAGAACAGAACCCAAAACACCGGCCAGAATGACGCATCGAAGGTAAAGAAACCAACCACCAGCTCTTTGACAGGAATAAAGTAGCCAACAAAGGTGAGGCCGGTTGCCAAGGCGATTGCCCACCAAGCAATGTGCTTAATCGTTTTGCGTAGTATCAGGTTCGGTGTCAGCTTACCTGAATCTTGCTTTCTACGCTTATTGGCTGAACCTTCTAATTTCTCTTCAAACCAGATGTACATAAAGGTCCAAACGGTTTGTGGACATAGGTAACCACACCAAACACGGCCTAAAAAGGTGGTAATAAAGAACAGACCAAAAGCAGCGATCATGAACAAAATCGCCAACAGGGTTAGGTCCTGAGGGTAGAGCGTGGTTCCGAAGAAATTAAACTGCTGATTACCAATATCGAGCAGTATTGCTTGTCGCTCTCCAAACGGTATCCACGGGATTAGTGCGAACAGAAGCAGTAGGAACCAGCCACCATAGCGGCGCAGCTGCTGGAATTTACCTTTGCTTTCACGCACGTAGATGCGGTTATTGGGGTTAAATCGATCTCCATTACCTTTATGTGTTTTGGGATTAAAGGTTTTAGGAGTCACATCTTTGATATCGATTTTATCCTGACTCATGGACTATCCTTTTGATGGTATAGGTACCCTTTCTTAGTGTGGGCACTTTATGACATTGCTTTTATTAAACTCTGCGGGAGAATCTTGCATACCGTAGCTTTGGTATATCACCGGACCCTATACACGCTACTCTTATTTTAGAAGATTCTTATGGGAGGCGATTATAGCGACAATACTGTTCTCATTTCTTTAACGCTATCAACCTTTAGCAACAAAACTCATAACAGTTGTGACGAAAAAATAGCGAACAGAAACAAAAAAGCGACCGCATGGCCGCCTTTAAATTGGTTGAGCTGAAACTGAGTTGAATTAGATGATGCCGCGGGCTTTTAGAATTGCGGTCTTGAAGTCGTCTTCTTGGTCTTTTTTTAGACCTGGGATCATCTCGTCTTTTTGGCTGTTACGCATCTTGAGGTGGTAGATAAGCACATCATCGGTGAGATCTTCCAGTTTACCTTGGTAGCCCGCTTCTTTAGATAGCTTGATGATGAATTCAAGTAGATTTAACTCTTGGTCTTTCTGCCACTCAGGCTCCATTAGCTCGATCAGCTCTTCAATGCGATGGCATTTCATTTTCTATTCTCCACAAATTTTATAATGATTTGCAGTAAAGGTATCAAATCGAATACGGAATACCAATCCAACAGGCAAGAAAAAAGCGCAGTAAAAACTGCGCTTTTTGTTATGCAGCTTTAATGACTTTTGAAGAGCTAGACGTAAGCAGAGCAGTCTTTTCGACAAGAGTCATTGTTGGAGCCACGTTCTTAGCCGTTGGAGCAGCTACAAAGCCACTACGACGACGCATCGCACTACGGTTGGTGTGCGAAAACCTGACAGCTGTTGGTCGCATTGAGTTACCTAACGGTCAGGCATATCCATTGCCAATTTAATGGCCTGATCCAAAATGAGCTGCGCTTTAATTGCTTAAAGTTGGACTCGTCTGGCTTTCGCCAATCCAATCATGAATCAGGATAATGATATGCGTGCATATCAATAACAGATTATCATCATCTGGTTGAACGATCGATGCTTGTTGGAAAAATTGCCGCCAATAACGGCTAAAATTGTGTGAGCAGTATATTTGAGTTTGAACCTCTTTCAGGCTTAAGATGGTGCTTTAAAGGAGGTGCATATGTCGTTCTTAAAGAAAACGCTAGCAAGTTTTGGTATTGGATCGGCGAAGGTAGATTCGGTACTCCAACAAGAAGTGCTTTACCCTGGCCGTAAAGCCAACATTATTGTGCACGTTTACGGTGGCTCCCAACCTCAAGAGATCGATAACATCGACCTCAACTTGTGCTGCCGTTACATCAAGGAAGTTCCAATTAACCCCGATAAACAAGATCGAGGTCAGACGCGTCGCGTCCATCAAACGTATTCATTGGCGAAGTGGAGCCTGCCTTATGCCTTCACTATTGAGCCGGGTGAAACTCGCGACTTTGAGTGTGAGTTTGATGTACCGCTCAATACGCCGGTGACTATTGGTGATGCGAAAGTGTGGCTGGAAACCGGGTTAGACATCGCGATGGCTATCGACCCATCTGATAAAGATGTACTCACAGTACGCCCTGACGAGTTGCTTGATGGCATTTTTAATGAGCTTGAGGCACAGGGGTTACGCATTCGACAAGTCGAGTGTGAGGCGGTGGATGGCTTTGAGTTGCCGTTTGTTCAAGAGTTCGAGTTTGTGCCAACGACAGGGCCTTACCATGGCCGTTGGCGTGAGCTGGAAGTCGTGGCCCATCGCGATGAGCAAGAGCTGAAAATGTGGTTTGAGATCGACCGCAATCGCGATGGTGCTAAAGGCATGTTAGCGAGCTTGCTTGGTGTCGGTAAGCTCAAACGTCAGCTAAGCATCCCTCTTGATACCTCGCCACAACAGGCGGGTCAGATGCTGATTGAGTATTTGGAGAGCGTCTCTTAGTCTCTCAATCCGGCGATAATACGGTCGATAAAAATTTAAGCTTACACGTGTAAGCTTAATGTGCAATACTAGAGTAAATGTTCGATTACTCTAGTAGGGTTCCCATGTCTGAAGCCAAAGTCAGTGAATACAGTGAAATAGAAGAGAGAGCCAACGCGATCACACACGGCCTGGGTGTGGTGTTAGGGATTGTTGGCTTAATCTTATTGCTCATCAAAGCCAATCAATTTGATGCTGACTCACTAACCGTAGCGAGCATGGCAGCCTACGGCAGTAGTATTATCTTACTGTTTCTGGCCTCAACCTTATATCATTCAATCACCACCGCGAAAACTAAGCGCTTGCTGAAAACCCTCGATCACTGCGCGATCTATTTGCTGATAGCAGGCAGTTATACTCCCTTCTTACTGGTCAGTTTAAGAACTCCGTTGGCCTTTGGCTTAATGGGCGTAATATGGGCGATAGCCTTAGTCGGTATCGTGATGAAAATTGCCTTTGTGTATCGCTTTAAGCGCTTGTCGTTAGTCACGTACCTTGCAATGGGATGGTTGTCGCTGATAGTGATTTATCAACTAGCAAAGAGTGTGGAGTTGGGAGGTTTGATCCTGTTGGCTGTTGGCGGAATCATCTACTCCTTAGGGGTGATTTTCTATGTCGCTAAACGCATCCCATACAACCATGCCATTTGGCATCTCTTCGTACTGGCGGGATGCGCCTGTCATTTCTTTGCGATCTATCTATACGTTACGCCAGTTTAGCGAGCCAGAACCTCAATTACTTCTGCTTGAAGTTGGTATTGGTCCTGTTTATCTACTGCTAGCTTAATCGATTTGCCTTCGGCACTGCTTTGTGGACGAAGGTAAGTTTCGGCCATACGCTTAATCGATTTCCAAGTATCTATTTGTTGCTCTGCTAACAGCTCTCCTGCTGTCGAGAGCACTTTAACCTTCAGTGAAACCAAGATGATTGGCTGGGTGCCTTGGTTAGTGATCGCCGTTGGAATGACGAGTTTACCATCCTGATAGCTTGCTGTGCCCAATAGGATATCGACCCCAGACTTAGATAGTTGCAGGCTTGGTTTAGTATCGTTGAGCTTAATCGTGGTACTAGTAACGGTGGTCGCAACAGGAATCGCCGCGATGCTTGGCTTCGCAGGTACGCCCGAAGTCGTGACTTCCGATTCAACTTTGGTCGTCACATACTCCCATGTAAAGTCATCTTTAAGATTCACTTGTTTACCATCGGGTAGGGTGAACAGTTGATCGGCGAATGCAGTGCCGCTGAGTAGTGCGCTAGCCATCAATAGGTAAGATCGCATAGTGTTTTCCTTTTTAATGCTTAATTAACGACGCCAGAAAGCTGGGAAGAAGAGTACCAACAGGGTCAGAATTTCCAATCTTCCCATCAGCATGCCAAAGCTTAGCAGCCACTTAGCGGCATCTGGCAGAGGCGCAAAGTTTCCAGTTGGACCAATCACGCTACCCATGCCTGGACCAACGTTGGCAACCGCAGTGATCGCGCCAGAAATGCTGGTGATGGGATCGAGCCCCATCGCACTTAATCCGCCGGCAATTAAGATAATAGTAATAAAGAACATCAAACCAAAAGCGACGAGAGAACGTACGATATCGTCGTTAACTGGGCGTTGGTTGTAACGTTGAACAAACACACCTGAAGGGTGGATCAGCTTCATCATCTGTTTGTGTAGTAGTGTCATCGCGATCTGGAAGCGGAAAATTTTGATGCCGCCTGAAGTTGAACCGGAACAAGCCCCAGCCATCATTAAGAAGGCAAACAGAGTTGTTGGTAGAGCGCCCCAAGCGGTAAAGTCTTCCAACCCAAAACCGGTAGTTGTGACCACTGAGACGATATTGAACATTGAGACGCGTAGCGCATCCATCATGGTGTATCCATCACGAATAACTAGCCACATTGAAATTACAACACTTGAAGCCAGAAACAGGTAAGTAAAGCCTCGAACCTGAGCATCTTTGTAAAGTGGGTCCAGTTTGCGTCCACGCAGAGCACTGACAAACAGCAGGAAAGGCAAGCCACCTAGGAACATGAATAGGGTACCAACCCAGTGCGCACTGTTTGAGAAGTGGTTCATCGAGCCGTCAGAGGTCGAGTAACCACCTGTCGAGAGCGTGGTAAAGGCGTGATTAATGGCATCAAACATGCCCATGCCAGCGAAGAGGTAGCTGATAAAGCACAGTCCTGTAAGAACCAGATAGACAGCGACAATGTTCTTGGCCACGGTTTTTGCACGTGGGCTGCTCTTATCTGACCAATCTGAAGATTCAGTCTGGAACAGGCGCATACCACCAACGTTGAGCATTGGTAGTACGGCTACTGCCATGACGATAAAGCCTACTCCACCCAGCCATTGCAATATAGATCGCCACAGCAAGATGCTTGGTGCCATGTTATCCAGCCCACTGAGTACCGTTGAGCCTGTAGTGGTAATCCCCGACATGGTCTCAAAGTAGGCATCGGTAAAGCTAATATGGTTAATGAACACAAACGGCAGCGCGGCAAATGCACTGGCGATAGTCCATACCAATGAGGTTATGAGGAACATGTCCCGCACGCCAAGTCTGAATTGAGCAGTGCGACCAAGGCTCAGGCAGATAAAGGCGATCACATGAGTGATCACTACCGATTGACCAAACTCTAGAAAGCCACCTGTCCCTGTAAAAAAAGCAACCAGAGTCGGCACATACATAAACAGGGCAAGCTTTGATAGCACTAACCCTATAACTAACAGAATGGGGCGTAAATTAACCATGATGTTTTACAGGTGCGCGCTTACAGGAAGAACGGACTCGGTTGGAATAGCGATTCGACGTCTGGAACGTATTTTTTATCAACCAAGAACATCACCACGTGATCATCCTGCTCAATCACAGTTCTATCGTGGGCAATCAGTACTTCTTCACCACGAACAATCGCACCAATGGTGGTGCCCGGTGGCAGTTTAATATCACCAATTGCTCGGCCCACAACCTTAGAGGTGGTTTCATCACCGTGGGCGATTGCTTCAATCGCTTCTGCAGCACCGCGTCGTAGAGACGATACGTTGACGATATCGGCACGGCGCACGTGAGTCAGTAGCGCAGAGATAGTTGCTTGCTGTGGAGATATCGCAATATCAATCACACCGCCTTGTACGAGGTCGACATAGGCACCACGCTGAATCAGTACCATTACCTTTTTAGCGCCCATGCGCTTCGCCAGCATCGCTGACATGATGTTGGTTTCATCTTCATTGGTCAGCGCGATGAACACGTCTACTTGGTCGATGTTCTCTTCGGTCAGCAGCTCTTGGTCTGCCGCATCACCACAGAATACGATGGTGTTCTCGAGCTCTTCAGAGAGTTTCTCGGCACGGGTGTAGCTGCGCTCAATCAGTTTGATGCTGTAGCTCTGTTCAAGGCGTTTAGCTAAGCTGGCACCGATGTTACCACCACCAACAATCATCACACGGCGGTAAGGCTTTTCAAGGCGCTGCAGCTCACTCATCACCGAGCGGATGTGGTTACTTGCCGCGACGAAGAATACTTCATCATCGGCTTCAATGATGGTGGTGCCTTGAGGTCGAATTGGACGCCCTTGACGGAAAATAGCGGCTACACGAGTATCGATGTGCGGCATGTGTTCACGTAGAGCCGATAGCGCATTACCGACAAGAGGACCACCGTAGTAGGCTTTTACTGCCACTAGGCTTACCTTTTGCTCGGCAAAGCTGACTACTTGAAGTGCACCTGGATACTGGATCAGGCGTTCAATGTAGCTAGTCACTAGCTCTTCTGGCGCGATCAGGTGATCAACCGGAATCGCACCAGATTTAAATAGGGCTTCTTTTTCTTCTAGATATTCAGGGGAGCGGATACGTGCAATTCGGTTAGGTGTATTAAATAGAGAAAAGGCGACCTGACACGCGGCCATGTTGGTTTCATCCATATTGGTTACTGCAACCAACATGTCTGCATCTTGAGCTCCCGCTTCACGCAGGGTATTAGGGTGGCTAGCGTAGCCATTGACTACCCTAAGGTCATATTTGTCTTGAAGTTCACGCAGTCGGTCACCATCGCGGTCGACAATCGTGATGTCATTGTTTTCACCTACTAAGTTCTCAGCAAGGGTGCCGCCTACTTGTCCTGCACCTAGGATAATGATCTTCATAGCCTTTCTCTTATTATTTGTTATCTAACGTCTTGATGGTGATACATCATAACGAAACAGCGGCTAAGAACCTCTTCTTAGCCGCTGCATAATTACGCTTGTTTTACTAACACTGCGTAGTAGAAACCATCCATATCTTCTTCACCAGGTAAAATTTGACGACCTGGTTGTTCGATATCGGAGCCGACAAGAGTTGCGTTACTTGTGCGCTCAAGGAACGCTTTTACTTGCAGCACGTTTTCTTGTGGTGTGATTGAGCAAGTCGCATACACCATGGTACCACCAGGCTTCAGTTGCCCCCACATCGCATCCATAATTTCGCTTTGCAGTTCTGCTAGAGCCTCAATATCAGAAGCTCGACGCAGCCACTTGATATCAGGGTGACGACGAATAACGCCCGTTGCCGAACATGGTGCATCAAGTAGGATACGGTCAAACTGTTCGCCACTCCACCACTCTTGTGGGTAGCGTGCATCACCACAGATTACGTCGGCACGTAGTTGAAGGCGCTCTAGGTTGTCGTAAACGCGGTCTAGGCGTTTAGCATCAGCATCGATCGCAACCACTTCAGTATCGTTAGTGTGCTCAAGGATGTGTGCTGTTTTACCACCTGGTGCAGCGCAGCAGTCTAGGATTAGTTCACCATCTTTGGGTGTCAGGTAATCAACCGACAATTGCGCAGCGGCATCTTGTACCGATACCCAACCCTTATCAAAGCCTGGTAGCAGAGTGACATCGCAAGGTGCAGATAATTTTATGGCATCTGCTGCTTGTGAGTGCAGGGTGTATTCAATGTTTTCGTTTTTAAGTAGCTCGGCGTACTCATCACGAGTGTGGTGCTGACGGTTTACACGTAGCCACATTGGAGCCTTGCTGTTGTTCGCTTCTACAAGTTGCTCCCACTGATCTGGGTAGCTCTCTTGCAGCATTTTTAGGATCCAACTTGGGTGTCCGTATTTGCCAGCGTTGTGGCTCGTCGCCGCCTCATCCAATGCTTCTTGGTCGCGTAAGTAGTTACGCAATACCGCATTGATCAGGCCGCTGAGGTTTTGTCCACGCAGTGTTTTGGTTGCTTCAACTGTTTCACCGACCGCCGCGTGCGAAGGAATACGCATGAAGCTCAGCTGGTAAATACCGACCAGAATTAGGTGGTGAAAAACACGTTTCTTGCCCTTTAATGGATTATCCATCAATTGGTTGGCGATAGATTCTAAGCGTGGGAGGTAGCGTAGAGCGCCGTAACATATCTCTTGCAGTAGAGCATGGTCTCGCGGGCGGATTGTTTTCTGAGCCGCAGGTAGAGCGTGTGAAAGAGAGTGGCCTTTATCGACAACTTGGAATAGGACATTGGCAGCAGCAGCGCGAACATTCATAGGGAATACCGACTATTTTATTGAGTACATGAGGGCATCTCTGCCCTCGTAAAGGTTGTAGACTGTGTTACTTACAGTCGTGCAAGGGTTAAACGAGCTGTGTGCCCACTTCAAACCAGCTTGCTCTTGAGTTCAATATATCTTGAACTGACATGGCTTTCTTACCCGGTACTTGTAGCTGTTCTAGCACAAGAACACCTTGCCCTGTCGCTACGTAGATACCGGTTTTGTCAGCTTGTAGAATCGTACCTGCTGGCTTGTCTGAAGTTTGTTCAGCCACTCGGCTTTGCCATACTTTGATGCTGTTTTCTGCCGCTTCAAAGTGGCTCATTGGCCATGGGTTGAAGGCACGTACACAACGCTCAATATGAGCCGCGTCGTCACTCCATTTGATGCGCGCTTCTTCTTTGCTGAGTTTCTTCGCGTAGTTAGCGAGCTCGTCGTTTTGTTTTTCAGCGACAGCTGTGCCGGCTGCGATATCCGCTAAGCAGTCAACTAGCGCGTCTGGACCTAGGCCAGCTAGCTTCTCATACATAGATGCGCTAGTGTCTGTTGCTTCAATTGGTAGAGTCGCAATTTTTAGCATATCGCCAGTATCTAGACCAATATCCATCTGCATGATGGTCACACCTGTCTCTGCATCACCCGCCCATATAGAGCGTTGAATTGGAGCTGCGCCACGCCAGCGTGGCAGGATAGAGCCATGGACGTTGATACAACCTAAGCGAGGGGTATCAAGCACTGCTTGAGGTAGTAACAAACCGTAAGCGACCACTACCATGATATCGGCATTGAGGTCAGCTAACTCTTGTTTAGCTTCATCCGACTTGAAGTTTTCCGGCTGGTAAACAGGGATATCATTTTCAACAGCAATGTTCTTTACTGGACTCGCCGTGAGTTTTTTACCGCGACCTGCAGGGCGATCGGGTTGCGTGTATACCGCAATAACTTCATGCTCCGAAGACAACAACGCCGCCAAGTGACGGGCGGCGAAATCCGGAGTACCTGCGAAGACAATTCTTAAAGACTGACTCAAGGTAGGCTTCCTTCTTATTAGGTTTTGCTAGCGCTTATTTTGCTTGTTTCTCGTTGAAACGCTTAATTTTCGCTAGTTTATCTTGAATACGTTTACGCTTTAGCGGCGATAGGTAATCAACAAATAGTTTGCCTTCTAAGTGGTCAAGCTCATGTTGAACACAGATAGCTAATAGATCATCAGCGTCGAAGGTGTACTCTTTACCATCGCGGTCTAGCGCTTTCACGGTAACTTCTGCAGCACGAGGCACCAGTGCACGAGCACCAGGTACAGATAGACAGCCTTCTTCAATACCATCTTCACCGCGCTTCTCGATGATTTCAGGGTTGATCAGCACCATTGGTTCATCACGTGTTTCTGAAATATCGATAACAACAATACGCTGGTGGAAATCAACCTGCGTTGCTGCAAGGCCGATACCCTCTTCGTCGTACATGGTTTCAATCATGTCATCAACGAACTTTTGGATCTCTGGGGTAACTTCTTTTACCGGTTTCGCCACAGTACGTAGACGATCATCCGGGAATGTTAATACTTGTAATACAGACATATATACTCGAAATATTGAACTGTGCCGAAACAGCTTAAACTTTGTTGGCTCAATTCTAGACATTTTATAGGCCAAATGACAGCATCCTGAAGGTAATTCTACGATTAGATGTCATATATTCAGACCAAGGAACCGAGGTCATGCGCCATTTTTTAACGAGGTTATCGCTAGTTTTCCTGTCACTGTCAGGTGCCGCTGTGGCTCAAGAATCTTTACCACAGCTCAGTATCAAGCAGGATGCTCCCAAGAGTTATATCGTTGAGAAAGGCGATACATTATGGGATATATCAGAAATGTATCTCGATAGCCCTTGGCTGTGGCCGCGTTTGTGGCAAGTGAATCCGGAAATCGATAACCCTCATCTTATCTATCCCGGAGATAAGCTCTCATTGGTATGGCGTAATGGTCAGCCCGTATTGAGTGTAAAACCGATTATGAAGCTAAGCCCTAAGATTCGAGTTAAGGATAAAAAAGCGGTGCCTACGGTGAATGAAGGGTTGGTGTTGCCCTATCTTCAATCAGATCGATTGGTGACCCAAGCGGATATAGAGTCAGCGCAGCGTGTGTTGGGGACAAGTGATGGACGTAAGTTTCTAACCGCTCAAGACCGCTTGTTCATCTCTGGGCAGCAACAGCATCAGAAATGGGGAATCTACCGTGCAGTGGCAACCTATCAACGAACTCAGCCTGCTACCTCAATCGTGTCTTTACGCTTAGTCGCAACCGCGCAACTTAGCTCTGTTGATGATGAATTCAGTAGCTTAAAGGTTGACTCTCAGCTGCAAGAAATCCTGATTAATGATGTTGTTCTCCCTGAATTAGTCCTAGATAAGAGTAAGTTAACCACCACTTTTTATCCTTCTCCTACGGCGGCGGATCAATCTGCCAATATTGTCGGTTCTTTAGAAGGGGGCAAATTCAGTGCTAAAAACCAGGTTGTAGTGATAGATAGAGGGACTGATGATGACCTGCGTCAGGGCTCTATGTTCTCGCTTAGACAGCCAGGTGCAGTGGTCTATGGTCAGCAGGGCGAGTACAGTTATGACAACGATGCACTCGGTAATAAAGTTCAGCTTCCTAATACTGAAATCGGGAACTTAATGGTGATAAGGCCTTACCAGCACTTTAGCTTGGCGCTAGTAACTCAAAACAGCCAACCAATTAGTAATGAAACTTTGGCGGTATCGCCGTTAACTATGGTTTTAAATCATTCTGCTTCTGCGATCGAACCATAGGACTACCAGATGACTGATCAAGAGTTGACGGCGTGGTTGAGGCTGAGCTTCGTTCCTAAGCTAGGAATGAAGCGCCTTAAACGCTTACTGGCTATCGACTCGCCATTTAATATCATTAACTACCCACATGAGCAGCTTCAGTCGCTAGGTTTCTCCGATTCTCAAATTACCTATCTTAGATTCAAAACAGAGCCATTGGTTGAAGAGTGCTTATCGTGGCAAGCGAAAAGTGCCAACCATCATCTTGTTACTCACCAATGTGCCGCATATCCACCAAGCCTGCGCCAGATATCTAGCGCACCTAGTACACTGTTTGTGCGCGGTAATATCGCTACCCTTAGTGATCCTCAAATCGCGATGGTGGGTAGTCGTAATGCCAGCCTAGAAGGACTGCAAACGGCCAAAGCATTTGCTCGAGAGTTTGCGCAGAGCGGTTTGATTGTGACTAGTGGCTTAGCGTTGGGTATTGATGGCTATGCTCATGATGGTGCTCTAGAAGGCGGCGGTGAAACTTTTGCAGTGCTAGGTTCGGGGTTAGATGCTATCTACCCAGCACGCCATCGTAAATTGGCACAGCGGATCGAAGAGCAGGGCGCGCTAATCTCTGAATTTCGCCCTTCGGCTAAACCTCGTCCTGAAAACTTTCCGCGTCGCAATCGTATTATCAGTGGCTTGTCGCTCGGTACACTGGTGGTCGAAGCGGCGGAAAAGAGTGGTTCATTGATTACGGCTCGCTACGCATTAGAACAAGGGCGAGAAGTCTTTGCTTTGCCTGGTTCAATACATAATCCGACTAGCCGTGGAGGAAACAGTTTAATTAAGTCGGGCGCTTGCTTGGTTCAGAGTGCTCAAGATGTGCTTGTTGAAATAAAAAGTCTATTGGATTGGTCTATTGAAGTACAACCCAGTCTGTTTGAAGCGCCGATAACCGACAATGAAAATGAACAATTGCCATTTCCGCATCTGTTAGCTAACGTAGGGTTAGAGGCGACACCCGTTGATATTTTGGCACAGCGAACCCATATACCTGTGCATGAAGTCATGATGCAGCTCTTAGAGTTAGAACTTTTAGGGCATGTTGTTGCAGTTTCTGGTGGCTATATTCGAAAGGGGAGAGGCTAGCTATGATGATGGACATTCTGATGTACCTGTTTGAAACCTACATCCATAGCGATTCTGAATTGCAGGTGGATCAAGACGAGCTTGAAGAAGAGTTACTTCGAGCAGGGTTTCACCAAGACGATATTTATAAGGCTCTTCACTGGTTAGAAGATCTCGCGGCACTGCAAGAAACTGATAGCCAAGCGGCAATCTCGGTCTCTTCAAATACCTCTATGCGTATTTATACTAAGCGAGAGATGGCGCGTATTAACCTCGAGTGTCGTGGTTTTCTTCTATTCCTCGAGCAGATCAATGTATTGACCACTGAAATTCGTGAGATGGTTATCGATCGAGTGATGGGGCTTGAGACCAATGAGTTTGAGTTGGATGATCTCAAATGGATTATCTTAATGGTGCTGTTTAACGTACCGGGTAATGAGAGTGCTTACACGCAAATGGAAGAGCTGTTGTACACCAAAGAGCAAGGTATCTTGCATTAATACAGGCTTGTCATGAGTAGTAAGATCGATCATCAGCTTTTCTCGGCTCACGAGCACGCGTTAGAACATGAAGCGTGCCCACAGTGTGATGGAGAGCTGCAGCTGCGCCACGGTAAACACGGCCCGTTTATGGGATGTAATCATTATCCTGAATGCGACTATATTAAGCCGTTGCATCAGAATGATGGGCATATCGTCAAAGAACTCGGTGTTCCTTGTCCAAAGTGCCAAAATGAATTGGTATTAAGGCAAGGGCGCTATGGCATGTTTATAGGTTGTAGTAGCTACCCAGAGTGTCATCACATCGAGTCACTTGACCAAAAACAAGAGCAGCAATCAGCCCCGCAAGTCGCCTGCCCAGAGTGTGGTAAAGGTCATCTTGTTGAGCGCAAGTCTCGCTATGGTAAACAGTTCTTTGCGTGTGACGACTACCCTAAGTGTAAGTTTGCCGTCAACCAACCGCCGATTATAGGCCGCTGTGAAGTGTGCCAGTATCCGCTGCTGATGGAGAAGAAAACGGCAAAAGGCATCAAAAAGCAGTGTGCTGACCGAAAATGTCACCACATTCAAGAACAAGCATAAAAAAACGGCGCTCAATGAGCGCCGTTTTTATTGGATTTCTATTTACTGCATCTGCGCAGCAAAATCGTGGATCGCTGGGTAAGCCCTTTTATCCAAGATTTTAGCTAGACCGCAAAGCGTGCGTTGCAGTTCGGCATTGTAGTCAGCACTGACGTTGATGTGACCCATCTTACGACCGGCACGTTTTTCTTTGCCATACCAGTGTACATGACAACCGGCCTGTGCCAAGATCGCGTTAGGCAGAGTGTCTTCACCCAGGATATTGATCATCGCAGTTGGGCGAATCAGCTTTGTGCTTCCTAGAGGCATGCCACATACAGCGCGAAGGTGATTTTCAAACTGACAAGTTTCAGCACCTTGCTGTGTCCAGTGACCTGAGTTATGAACGCGTGGGGCAATCTCATTAACGAGCAGGGCACCTTGAACATCAAAGAATTCAAGAGCAAGTACACCTACGTAATCCAAGCGTTCCGCAACCGCAGTGAACATAGTCTTAGCTTGTTCCTGTAACTCAACATCATCAATCGCTGTTGAAAGGCTCAGAACACCATTGGTATGAACGTTTTCAGCTAGTGGGTAAACTTGGATTTCACCATCTTTACCACGAGCACCGACCAACGATACCTCACGATCAAATGGAACAAATTCCTCCGCAACAATCGCTTGGTTGTCGGTCGCCGCGATGCATTCTGCCATCTCAGTCCAAACGGTTTCTACTGCGTCTAGTGACTTAAGACGCCATTGGCCTTTGCCATCATAGCCACCGAGTGTGCTCTTAAGCACCATTGGTAGGCCAACATGCGAGATCGCGTGGTCAAAGTCTTCGCGAGAGTTGATCACTGCGTATTTTGCGTTTTTCACGCCCGCTTGGTCGAGCAGAGCTTTCTCAAGACGACGGTCGCCGCCAGCTTTGATTGCTTCGGTAGTCGGTAAGAACTTACCACTGCGCTCACACACTTCAAGCACATCATGAGGGATGTGTTCGAATTCAGCCGTAATCACATCCGCACGCTCAATCGCATTCTCTAAGCCATTGCCTAGAATCGCTTGCGTTAATGGGTGAACAATATTTTTGCTGCCAACATCAAAAGCAGAAATTTCAATATTCAGCGGTGCCCCAGCTAGGGACATCATGCGAGCAAGTTGGCCCGCGCCTAACACAAGAACATGCATGGGAATTAGTCCTCTGCAGGGTTTGGATTAGCTAGTACCGTTTCTGTTTGCTCAGAGCGGAATGCTTCTACTTTTGCCATCACATCTTCATTGTGCGTACCAATGATTTGTGCTGCTAGAATACCTGCGTTAGCTGCACCTGCTTCACCAATGGCTAGCGTACCAACCGCGATACCTTTAGGCATTTGTACGATAGAAAGAAGTGAGTCCATGCCTTTTAGAGCTTTAGACTGTACAGGTACACCAAGAACAGGAACGCTAGTAAATGCTGCTGCCATCCCCGGTAGGTGAGCTGCGCCGCCTGCACCTGCAATGATCACCTTAATTCCACGCTCTTTTGCACTCGTTGCGTAATCCGCCAGTAGTTGAGGAGTACGGTGAGCAGAAACCACTTTTGTTTCGTACGCTACGCCAAATTGATCCAACATGTCCGCTGCTAGCTTCATTGTTGGCCAATCAGATTTAGAACCCATGATAATACCGACAGTCATCTCAAACTCCTTCAGGTACGATTTGATTAAGTGATTAGATAATTTGCGCGCATTATACGGGTAAAATTACCCAAGGAAAACGTTTGCGTAGGTCAAAATTGCTAATTGATACATTTTATAAACAAATAGCTTTAGTAACAGTTAGCGATTATTTGTACACTTAACGAGTTTAATAGCAGATATAGATGAGGCAAACCGTGGACAACTTTCAGCATACTTTGCAGGCATTACAACAAGGTGAGGTGATCGCCTACCCAACTGAAGGTGTATTTGGTGTTGGTTGCGATCCTGACAACCCGCAAGCTATCCAGAAATTACTTGAACTTAAACAGCGCCCGATGGAAAAGGGCCTCATCCTAATTGCTGCCAGTTACGAACAGTTGCTTCCTTATATCGATGAAAGCCAGCTGACCCCTGAGCAATTGGCAACGGTAAAATCGACATGGCCAGGTCCTGTTACGTGGATCATGCCAGCCAGTGCACAAGTGACGGATTGGGTAAGTGGTCAATTCGATTCAATTGCGGTACGTGTAACCGATCACCCTTTGGTACAGAAGATGTGTAATGCGTTTGGAAAGCCGTTAACCTCTACCAGCGCAAACCTATCGGGTGAGCCGCCGTGTATGACCACTGAAGAGGTGAAGCAGCAGCTCGGTCATAAGCTGGTGGCCATTCTTGAGGGTGAAACGGGAGGCCGTGATAAGCCGAGTGAAATCCGTGATGCAAAGACTTCTCAAATATTAAGACAGGGCTAAACCCTGCATAAAGGAAGAAACATGTCAGCAATTGATAAAGATGCGGTAAAGCAGTTCTTGCTCAACTTACAAGATTCGATTTGCCAACAATTAGAACAAGCCGATGGTGTTGCGGCGTTTGAAGAAGACGCATGGCAACGTGAACCTGGTGAGCGTCTTGGCGGTGGTGGTCGTACACGCGTTATGACTAATGGTGCCGTATTTGAGCAGGGTGGTGTGAACTTCTCTCACGTCGCAGGCAAAGAGATGCCAGCATCAGCGACCGCACATCGACCAGAGCTTGCTGGCCGAAAGTTTGAGGCAATGGGTGTTTCGTTGGTTATTCATCCTAAGAATCCATATATCCCAACCTCTCATGCCAATGTACGATTTTTCATTGCAGAGAAAGAGGGTGAAGCGCCTATCTGGTGGTTTGGTGGTGGCTTCGATCTGACCCCGTTCTACCCATTTGCTGAAGATTGCCAATCTTGGCACCAAACAGCGAAAGATCTATGTGCCCCATTTGGCGATGATGTGTATCAGCAGCATAAAGAGTGGTGTGATAAGTATTTCTACTTGCCTCATCGTGATGAGACGCGTGGTGTAGGCGGCTTGTTCTTTGATGATTTGAATGAGTGGGGCTTTGAGAAGAGCTTTGCTTACATGCAAGCGGTTGGTGAGGGTTATACTCAAGCTTATCTACCAATTGTTGAACGAAGAAAAGAGACGCCTTACGGTGAACGTGAACGCGATTTCCAACTTTATCGTCGTGGCCGCTATGTTGAATTTAATCTAGTTTATGACCGTGGCACCCTATTTGGTCTACAAAGTGGTGGTCGTACCGAGTCGATTCTGATGTCGATGCCACCGTTGGCACGATGGGAGTATCGATACGAACCTCAAGAGGGTTCACCAGAGGCGCTACTGTACACAGACTATTTAAAACCTAGAGTTTGGTAAGACTTCCTTCCTTATAGGTATAGTGATAGGGTCATCATTCGATGACCCTTTTTCATAAGCTCTGTTAGGTAAGGATATGACACAGTACATAGATCGCTATGCCGTTTTTGGAAACCCAATTAGTCAAAGTAAATCACCATTTATTCATACGCTATTTGCTCGCCAAACGAACCAGCAACTTACCTATACATCTCAACAGCCTGAGCCCGGTGATTTTCTCATTGCAGCGAAAGATTTCTTTGGTAATGGTGGTAAAGGCTGTAACGTCACAGCACCATTTAAAGAAGACGCATATCAATTTGCGGATCGTCTAACTGAGCGAGCTCAACTAGCTGGTGCCGTGAATACGCTTAAAAAGCTTGATGATGGCGAGATCATTGGTGACAACACCGACGGTGAAGGGCTAGTCCAAGACTTATTGCAACACCAAGTGGTATTAAAAGACGCTCGTATTCTGCTGCTTGGAGCTGGCGGTGCAGCAAGAGGCGTGATTAAGCCATTGCTTGACCACAATCCTCGTCAGTTAGTGATTGCTAACCGCACTGCTTCTAAAGCACAGCTACTCGCAGAAATGTTCACTTCCTTTGGTAATGTCTCAGGCATTGGACTTGATGAGGTGCATGAAGGCTTTGATGTGATCATTAACTCTACTTCTTCAGGGTTGAGTGGTGAACTTCCCCAAGTGTCCGCCGAGATATTCACACCAACAAGTACCGTTTATGACATGGTCTATGGTTCGGGACACACGGTCTTTAATCGCTGGGCATTGGATAATGGTGTCCACGCTGCTTATGATGGCCTAGGCATGCTGGTGGGTCAGGCGGCTGAAAGCTTTATGTTGTGGCGCGGTCTAAGACCGGGAACAAAGCAAATCCTCAGAGAATTAAGAAAGAACCTAGAGGCGTAATAATGAATCAGTCAATTTTGTTTCCTGATATCCAAACCTGGGATGCTGAGAATCAATGCGTCGTTTTCCCTGCTCAACAAAGTGGTGCACTTATTGAGTGTACTATTACCCTAGAAGAGTTAGGAAAATTGGCAGGACGTGAAGTAACAAATGAGCAAGCCATTGAGGTGTTCAGTGAGTTGCGTTTTGACTTAGAAGAACTAGCAGAAGAGTTAATAGAAGAAGAGGAGTTTAACTCCTCTGGTCAAATCGAGATTCAAGCGTCTTAAACAGGGCGAACTGAATCTAGATAGTCATTTTTGTTCTGAACATAGTTGTCGGCAGACTTCTGGAGAAAAGCACGCTCTTTATCTGTTAAAGGACGTGCTTGTTTTACTGGGCTTCCCACATATAAATAACCGCTCTCTAAAACTTTGTTTGGCGGAACTAAACTGCCAGCACCAATCATTACTTCTTGCTCTACGACAACATTGTCTAGAATGATCGCTCCCATTCCTACCAATACCCGATCTTGAATGGTGCAACCATGCAACATCACCTTATGGCCAATCGTGACATCATTACCGATAATCAAAGGGTAGCCTTCAGGATTCTCCTTGTTTTTATGGGTGACATGAAGAACTGAACCATCTTGGATATTTGTACGTTGACCAATATGGATATGATTAACATCTCCTCTTGCTGCAACCAAAGGCCAAACACTAGAGTCGTCACCAATCTTGATGTCACCAACTAATACAGCGGTTTCATCTATATAGACATCTTGGCCTATTTTCGGTGCGATACCTTTATAACTGCGTATAGAACTCATAAATCCTCCTTTATATAGCTAGCTTAAGAGCATTATTGGGTCTCTGACTAGGATAAATGGCCGTTTTTGAGTGTTTTTTATCCGAACAATCAAAAAACTAAAAAAAACGTAAAAAAGGGCTTGCCAATGTGATCGCAATCTCTATAATGCCACCTCGCTGACACGGGATGGCTTCGCAAGAAACCACAACGAATCAGCAAGCCAAATTAGCCAAGCTAAGCGCTTGAAAAAAGTTTTGAAAAAAGTGGTTGACACTAAAACTTAAATCGCTAAAATGGCCGTCCGATTTGAGCGAAGCTCAAAAAGGAAAAGCTCTTTAACAATTTAAACCTATCAATCTGTGTGGGCACTCGTTGATGAATATCAAAAATGAAACTTCGGTTTCAACTTGATTTCAATGAACTGAGTGACCAATTCGAATCGTAAGATTCGGCACAGTCAATTCAACATTACTATGTAATGTAATCAGTATTCATTGAGTCACAAAATCTTAAATTGAAGAGTTTGATCATGGCTCAGATTGAACGCTGGCGGCAGGCCTAACACATGCAAGTCGAGCGGAAACGAGTTATCTGAACCTTCGGGGAACGATAACGGCGTCGAGCGGCGGACGGGTGAGTAATGCCTAGGAAATTGCCTTGATGTGGGGGATAACCATTGGAAACGATGGCTAATACCGCATGATGCCTACGGGCCAAAGAGGGGGACCTTCGGGCCTCTCGCGTCAAGATATGCCTAGGTGGGATTAGCTAGTTGGTGAGGTAATGGCTCACCAAGGCGACGATCCCTAGCTGGTCTGAGAGGATGATCAGCCACACTGGAACTGAGACACGGTCCAGACTCCTACGGGAGGCAGCAGTGGGGAATATTGCACAATGGGCGCAAGCCTGATGCAGCCATGCCGCGTGTATGAAGAAGGCCTTCGGGTTGTAAAGTACTTTCAGCAGTGAGGAAGGGGGTGTCGTTAATAGCGGCATTTCTTGACGTTAGCTGCAGAAGAAGCACCGGCTAACTCCGTGCCAGCAGCCGCGGTAATACGGAGGGTGCGAGCGTTAATCGGAATTACTGGGCGTAAAGCGCATGCAGGTGGTTTGTTAAGTCAGATGTGAAAGCCCGGGGCTCAACCTCGGAACTGCATTTGAAACTGGCAAACTAGAGTACTGTAGAGGGGGGTAGAATTTCAGGTGTAGCGGTGAAATGCGTAGAGATCTGAAGGAATACCAGTGGCGAAGGCGGCCCCCTGGACAGATACTGACACTCAGATGCGAAAGCGTGGGGAGCAAACAGGATTAGATACCCTGGTAGTCCACGCCGTAAACGATGTCTACTTGGAGGTTGTGGCCTTGAGCCGTGGCTTTCGGAGCTAACGCGTTAAGTAGACCGCCTGGGGAGTACGGTCGCAAGATTAAAACTCAAATGAATTGACGGGGGCCCGCACAAGCGGTGGAGCATGTGGTTTAATTCGATGCAACGCGAAGAACCTTACCTACTCTTGACATCCAGAGAACTTTCCAGAGATGGATTGGTGCCTTCGGGAACTCTGAGACAGGTGCTGCATGGCTGTCGTCAGCTCGTGTTGTGAAATGTTGGGTTAAGTCCCGCAACGAGCGCAACCCTTATCCTTGTTTGCCAGCGAGTCATGTCGGGAACTCCAGGGAGACTGCCGGTGATAAACCGGAGGAAGGTGGGGACGACGTCAAGTCATCATGGCCCTTACGAGTAGGGCTACACACGTGCTACAATGGCGCATACAGAGGGCAGCCAACTCGCGAGAGTGAGCGAATCCCAAAAAGTGCGTCGTAGTCCGGATTGGAGTCTGCAACTCGACTCCATGAAGTCGGAATCGCTAGTAATCGTAGATCAGAATGCTACGGTGAATACGTTCCCGGGCCTTGTACACACCGCCCGTCACACCATGGGAGTGGGCTGCAAAAGAAGTGGGTAGTTTAACCTTCGGGAGGACGCTCACCACTTTGTGGTTCATGACTGGGGTGAAGTCGTAACAAGGTAGCCCTAGGGGAACCTGGGGCTGGATCACCTCCTTATACGAAGATATTCACGATAAGTGTCCACACAGATTGATATGGTTTAGAAAGTAAAAGAGACGAAGATATCCCAATATCTTCAAGCAATTTGGTTCTGCTTTTTTAAAGTGGAAGCAAACTTAGTGTCCCGTTCGTCTAGAGGCCTAGGACACCGCCCTTTCACGGCGGTAACAGGGGTTCGACTCCCCTACGGGATACCATTGGGTCGTTAGCTCAGTTGGTAGAGCAGTTGACTTTTAATCAATTGGTCGCAGGTTCGAATCCTGCACGACCCACCATTTCTTGATATTAGAAATGACTCTCAAGATGGGGCTATAGCTCAGCTGGGAGAGCGCCTGCCTTGCACGCAGGAGGTCAGCAGTTCGATCCTGCTTAGCTCCACCATTCTTGAGGAATTCTTCTCCACGAGGAATTAAAACTAATGTGGGCGATTAGCTCAGTTGGGAGAGCACCTGCCTTACAAGCAGGGGGTCACTGGTTCGAGCCCGGTATCGCCCACCATCTTTAAGCGCATTAGCGATAGTGCTTTTAAAAATGGTTTTCATTAGCTAGTCATTAGCGAAAGAAATCTGCTCTTTAACAATTTGGAAAGCTGACTGATTTAAATAACAGAGTTATTTAAATCAAATTAAAAGTTCTCAATGTTTATCTGCTCTTATTTATTAAGAACAGTAAACACAACACAAACACATTCAAGTGTCTTGTATTCGAATCAATGTTTACATTGATTCACCATTGAGTCCGGCAAACACGTAATAAGAATTAACCCTTCTTGTTACAACCAAAAACCTTGGTTGTTTACCATACATGAAGACCTCTTCGGGTTGTATGGTTAAGTGACTAAGCGTACACGGTGGATGCCTTGGCAGTCAGAGGCGACGAAGGACGTATTAACTTGCGATAAGCCCAGATTAGGTAGTAAAAACCTTTTGAGTCTGGGATTTCCGAATGGGGAAACCCACTTACATAAGTAAGTATCTTGTTGTGAATACATAGCAACAAGAGGCAAACCGGGGGAACTGAAACATCTAAGTACCCCGAGGAAGAGAAATCAACCGAGATTCCGAAAGTAGCGGCGAGCGAAATTGGATTAGCCCTTAAGCTTTTAATGATGCAGGTGAAGGCTCTGGAAAGTGCCGCAATAAAGGGTGATAGCCCCGTAACCGACACATCATAATCAGTGAAATCGAGTAGGGCGGGACACGTGATATCCTGTCTGAATATGGGGGGACCATCCTCCAAGGCTAAATACTACTGACTGACCGATAGTGAACCAGTACCGTGAGGGAAAGGCGAAAAGAACCCCTGTGAGGGGAGTGAAATAGAACCTGAAACCGTGTACGTACAAGCAGTAGGAGCACCTTCGTGGTGTGACTGCGTACCTTTTGTATAATGGGTCAGCGACTTATATTCAGTGGCAAGGTTAACCGTTTAGGGGAGCCGTAGGGAAACCGAGTCTTAACTGGGCGTTCAGTCTCTGGATATAGACCCGAAACCAGGTGATCTAGCCATGGGCAGGTTGAAGGTTGAGTAACATCAACTGGAGGACCGAACCGACTAATGTTGAAAAATTAGCGGATGACTTGTGGCTAGGGGTGAAAGGCCAATCAAACCTGGAGATAGCTGGTTCTCCCCGAAAGCTATTTAGGTAGCGCCTCGGACGAATACTACTGGGGGTAGAGCACTGTTAAGGCTAGGGGGTCATCCCGACTTACCAACCCTTTGCAAACTCCGAATACCAGTAAGTACTATCCGGGAGACACACGGCGGGTGCTAACGTCCGTCGTGGAGAGGGAAACAACCCAGACCGCCAGCTAAGGTCCCAAAGTATAGCTAAGTGGGAAACGATGTGGGAAGGCTCAGACAGCCAGGATGTTGGCTTAGAAGCAGCCATCATTTAAAGAAAGCGTAATAGCTCACTGGTCGAGTCGGCCTGCGCGGAAGATGTAACGGGGCTAAGCTATACACCGAAGCTGCGGCTGCACACTTTAGTGTGCGGGGTAGGGGAGCGTTCTGTAAGCCGTTGAAGGTGGTCTGTAAGGGCTGCTGGAGGTATCAGAAGTGCGAATGCTGACATGAGTAACGATAAAGGGAGTGAAAAACTCCCTCGCCGGAAGACCAAGGGTTCCTGTCCAACGTTAATCGGGGCAGGGTAAGTCGACCCCTAAGGCGAGGCCGAAAGGCGTAGTCGATGGGAAACGGGTTAATATTCCCGTACTTCTTACAATTGCGATGGGGGGACGGAGAAGGCTAGGTGGGCCTGGCGACGGTTGTCCAGGTTCAAGTACGTAGGCGGAAGGTTTAGGTAAATCCGGACTTTCTTAACGCTGAGATACGATGTCGAGCCACTACGGTGGTGAAGTCATTGATGCCATGCTTCCAGGAAAAGCCTCTAAGCTTCAGATTGTAAGGAATCGTACCCCAAACCGACACAGGTGGTCGGGTAGAGAATACCAAGGCGCTTGAGAGAACTCGGGTGAAGGAACTAGGCAAAATGGTACCGTAACTTCGGGAGAAGGTACGCTCTTATCGGTGAAGTCCCTCGCGGATGGAGCTGACGAGAGTCGCAGATACCAGGTGGCTGCAACTGTTTATTAAAAACACAGCACTGTGCAAAATCGTAAGATGACGTATACGGTGTGACGCCTGCCCGGTGCCGGAAGGTTAATTGATGGGGTTAGACTTCGGTCGAAGCTCTTGATCGAAGCCCCGGTAAACGGCGGCCGTAACTATAACGGTCCTAAGGTAGCGAAATTCCTTGTCGGGTAAGTTCCGACCTGCACGAATGGCGTAATGATGGCCACGCTGTCTCCACCCGAGACTCAGTGAAATTGAAATCGCTGTGAAGATGCAGTGTACCCGCGGCTAGACGGAAAGACCCCGTGAACCTTTACTACAGCTTGGCACTGAACATTGACCCTACATGTGTAGGATAGGTGGGAGACTTTGAAACCGCGTCGCTAGATGTGGTGGAGTCGTCCTTGAAATACCACCCTTGTAGTGTTGATGTTCTAACGTTGGTCCCTGAATCGGGATTACGGACAGTGCCTGGTGGGTAGTTTGACTGGGGCGGTCTCCTCCCAAAGAGTAACGGAGGAGCACGAAGGTGGGCTAATCACGGTTGGACATCGTGAGGTTAGTGCAATGGCATAAGCCCGCTTGACTGCGAGAATGACAATTCGAGCAGGTGCGAAAGCAGGTCATAGTGATCCGGTGGTTCTGAATGGAAGGGCCATCGCTCAACGGATAAAAGGTACTCCGGGGATAACAGGCTGATACCGCCCAAGAGTTCATATCGACGGCGGTGTTTGGCACCTCGATGTCGGCTCATCACATCCTGGGGCTGAAGTCGGTCCCAAGGGTATGGCTGTTCGCCATTTAAAGTGGTACGCGAGCTGGGTTTAGAACGTCGTGAGACAGTTCGGTCCCTATCTGCCGTGGGCGTTGGAAGATTGAAGGGGGCTGCTCCTAGTACGAGAGGACCGGAGTGGACGAACCTCTGGTGTTCGGGTTGTCATGCCAATGGCATTGCCCGGTAGCTAAGTTCGGAATCGATAACCGCTGAAAGCATCTAAGCGGGAAGCGAGCCCTGAGATGAGTCTTCCCTGGCGCTTTAAGCGTCCTAAAGGGTTGTTCAAGACTAGAACGTTGATAGGCAGGGTGTGTAAGCGCTGTGAGGCGTTGAGCTAACCTGTACTAATTGCCCGTGAGGCTTAACCATACAACACCCAAGGGGTTTTGATGGACTCAAAGATACAAACGCTTGAATGAGTTTGAAGAGAACAAGAAACAGCTTTCCAGATTACTTTTCTGAAAGAAAATCAGAGAAGAAAGAATTTGCTTGGCGACCATAGCGTTGTGGACCCACCTGATTCCATGCCGAACTCAGAAGTGAAACGCAATAGCGCCGATGGTAGTGTGGGGCTTCCCCATGTGAGAGTAGGACATCGCCAGGCTTTAAATTATGGACACTTGCTTAAAGCAAGTAAGCCACTGCGGAGTGGTAGTTCAGTTGGTTAGAATACCGGCCTGTCACGCCGGGGGTCGCGGGTTCGAGTCCCGTCCACTCCGCCACTTATTCGAGAGCCTCGCCTAGTGTGAGGTTTTTTCGAATCTACAGTATTGAAATTTTAGGGGTGTAGCTCCAATTGGCAGAGCAGCGGATTCCAAATCCGCGTGTTGGGAGTTCGAATCTCTCCACCCCTGCCATATCCAAGGCTCTAGTCGAAAGACTAGAGCCTTTTTATTTGGCGGAAGAAAAGAGCTGCGGATTCTGCCACTACCAAAAGCGCGCGTGTTGGGAGCTGGAGTGCCAGCCCAGCCGAATCTCTTCACCCCTGCCATATCCATGGCTCTAGTCGAAAGACTGGAGCTTTTTTCTTTGGCGGAAGAACAGAGCAGCGGATTCTGCCACTACCAAAATCGCGCGTGTTGGGAGCTGGAGTGCCAGCCCAGCTGAATCTCTTCACCCCTGTCATATCCAAGGCTCTAGTCGAAAGACCAGAGCCTTTTTTCGTCTATGGCGTAAATCACGCCATTTCAGAATAGTGGGTCGTGCGGTCTTGTCTTCAATTTTTTAGCGCTGTTTGTGAATACTGATGGTAGTGGGTGCAAGACTCAAAATTAACTTCGTAATGAGAATTGTTATTAATAATCTGTTACATTTTGCACAGGTTAATTTTAGAGTAGAACAGCATGGATATTTCTCGTCGTCAGTTTATTAAATCTTCTATTGCTATATCAGCGTTATCAATCTTACCTGCTTGTAGTGTTACTCAATCTGTCGATGCAAAAGGGCGACATGTATACGACCTAATGGCAGAGCCTGCAACAGCTGAGCTCGTGCCTGGATACACGACTAAAGTACTTGGCTTTGATGGGCAAATACCAGCACCTACCATTCGCTGCCGTCAAGGTGAGAAGGTTGTTATCCGCTTCACCAATAAGCTCGCAGAGCCAACCACAATCCACTGGCACGGCTTAAGAATCCCGATTGAAATGGATGGTGTACCTTTCCTAAGTCAGCCTCCAATCATGCCTGGAGAGACCTTTATTTATGAGTTTACTCCACCAGATGCGGGTACCTTCTGGTATCACCCACATATGAATAGTGTTAAACAGCTAGGAATGGGGTTAGTAGGGCTGATCATTGTTGAAGAGTCTCAGCCCGTAGCTTTTGATGAAGAGTTACCCCTGATGCTTAAACATTGGCATCTTGATAAGCAAGGACAGTGGAAGGATCTGATGATTCCAAGAATGAGTGCTCGTATGGGTACCCCTGGGGAATGGAGTAGTGTGAATGGTGTTCATGAGCCGAAATACCTGATTAAGCAAAACGCGACAACACGTCTGCGAATCGCTAATGTCGACAACACTATTACTTATCCTATTGCGGTCGAGGGTGTGGAGGCTTGGGTTATTGCTATTGATGGCAACCCTGTAAAGACGCCTTATCGACTGACGCAACATAAGGTTGGTCCGGGCATGCGAGTGGATATTGGATTTGTGGCTCCGACTAAAGGTACTACTATAAATGTCTTGCAGATGAAAGGACGTTTTCCATTTTCATTATGTTCATTAGAAGTCGTGGACTCGAACTTGCCATCCGAGCAGGTATTACCTTCTTTACCACTCAACCCGGTTCCTAATCTAGATCTCGATAATGCTACTGAAATCGATTTTTTGTTTGAGTGGGAGGGGGCGATCAGTCCGGCAGGAAAAGATGGCAAGTCGATGCCTAAATTCTGGCTGACGAACAAGCGCGCATGGGAAGGGATGAGTAAGGGTAATATACCTGAGCCACTTGCGACGTTAGAGCTTGGAAAGACATACATTTTCGATCTCAAGAACGTGACTCAGTATCACCACCCGATCCATATTCATGGCCATACCTTTACCGTACTTGAGCTGGATGGTAAGAAAGTCGAAGAGCCATTCCATACAGACACTGTTCTGCTTGGTAAGAATGGGAGTGCTAAGGCTGCTTTCGTTGCTGATAACCCGGGGCGTTGGATGTATCACTGTCATGTTATTGAACATATGAAGACAGGTTTAATGGGTTACATTGAAGTAAAGTGACAGCTGTAACGTTTTGATGTTGAAATGTGTCCAAGGAATTTATTCACAAATTTTCTCGAAAAAAAATTGAGTGAGGCTAGAATATCCTTAAGTCTTATGTGGGGGAATTATGGGTCAGTTTTCAATTTTGGGGTTTATCGCTATCGGTGGTGCATTTGGTGCATGTTCTCGTTATTTAATTTCTGAGTTGTGTGTGGTGCTATTGGGGCGTGGCTTTCCGTACGGCACTCTGACAGTGAATGTCGTCGGTTCATTTATTATGGGCCTACTGATCGCTGCATTCGAGAATGAGATGGTAGCAACCGAACCATGGCGTCAGATTATTGGGTTAGGCTTTCTAGGTGCATTAACGACATTCTCCACCTTCTCTATGGATAACGTGTTGTTGATGCAACAGGGCGCTTTTTTCAAGATGGGGCTTAATGTGCTACTAAATGTGGTATTGAGTATTTCTGCAGCTTGGATTGGCTTTCAGTTGCTAATTAAGAGTTAGTTCTCTAAATTCGTATCAAAATCACACAGGTCGGCTTGGTTTAACCAAGCCGATTTTATATACTAAATTCACTTGTCGGAGTGCCATAAGGCTGAGACCGTTCATTCGGGATCCGTTGAACCTGATCAGGTTAATACCTGCGAAGGGAACAAGAGAAGATATCCTTGCTGGAATTCTCTCTAGCAGA
Organism: Vibrio pelagius; assembly: GCF_024347575.1. Lineage (NCBI taxonomy): Bacteria > Pseudomonadati > Pseudomonadota > Gammaproteobacteria > Vibrionales > Vibrionaceae > Vibrio > Vibrio pelagius. The sequence goes on along the minus strand of NZ_AP025503.1, from coordinate 3,118,696 downwards.
CCTATCATTAAGCTAAACATTAGGCCGCTTTTGCCCAATTTGGGTATACCTATGTTCAGCCCCTCTTGTCGCATCTTTCCGCCAAGCATTTTTATCCGAATTTATTATCTAGAATAACGAAGCAAGGAAAAATGCTATGTCGAATCGCAAGCAAGCGAGACTGGAAGCAAAACAGTTTATAGAAACTCTCTCGGTACAACCGTACCCAAATTCAACCAAGGTTTACGTTGAAGGCTCTCGTGCCGATATTCGTGTCCCTATGCGCGAAATCTCTTTAGCCGATAGCCTAATAGGTGGCACCAAAGAAGCGCCTATCTTTGAGCCGAATGAGCCTATTCGCGTTTATGACACTTCGGGTGTGTATACAGACCCAGAGCATGAGATCGATCTTTATAACGGCTTACCGAAGCTGAGAGAGGGCTGGATTGAAGAGCGAGCCGATACCGAACTACTCGATGACGTGAGCTCGGTTTACACCAAAGAGCGCCTAGAAGATGAAACCTTAGATGAGCTTCGTTATGGTAATCTACCACGTATTCGACGTGCTAAAGATGGCCAATGTGTTACTCAAATGCATTATGCTCGTAAAGGAATCATTACCCCAGAAATGGAATACATCGCTCTGCGAGAGAACATGGGAAGAGCTCAGTACCGTGATGAAGTATTAACTCAGCAACATCCAGGTCAAAGCTTTGGGGCTAACCTGCCTAAAGACATTACTCCTGAATTTGTTCGCAGAGAGGTCGCTGAAGGTCGCGCAATTATCCCTTCCAATATCAACCACCCAGAATCTGAACCAATGATCATTGGTCGAAACTTCCTGGTAAAGGTTAATGCAAACATCGGCAACTCTTCCGTGTCATCTTCTATTGAGGAAGAGGTTGAGAAGCTAGTATGGGCAACTCGTTGGGGTGGCGATACCGTGATGGATCTCTCTACTGGGCGAAACATTCATGAGACGCGCGAATGGATACTGCGTAATAGCCCAGTGCCGATTGGTACGGTTCCTATGTATCAAGCTCTAGAAAAGGTTAATGGTGTTGCTGAGAACCTAAACTGGGAAGTGATGCGTGATACTTTGATTGAACAGGCTGAGCAGGGTGTTGACTACTTTACGATTCATGCTGGCTTACTACTTCGTTATGTACCAATGACTGCGAAACGCGTAACCGGTATCGTCTCGCGAGGTGGTTCAATTATCGCTAAGTGGTGCTTGGCTCATCATCAAGAAAGCTTTCTATACACAAACTTCAGAGAGATCTGTGAGATCTGTGCTAAATACGATGTTGCTCTATCGTTAGGTGATGGCTTGCGTCCAGGCTCTGTTGCTGATGCTAATGATGAAGCGCAATTTGCCGAGCTTCGCACGCTAGGCGAGTTAACTAAAATTGCTTGGGAATACGATGTTCAGGTCATTATTGAAGGCCCTGGTCATGTGCCTATGCATATGATCAAAGAGAACATGGACGAGCAGCTTGAACATTGCCATGAAGCGCCGTTTTATACTCTTGGTCCACTGACGACGGATATTGCACCGGGATATGACCATATAACTTCAGGCATCGGAGCGGCCATGATTGGTTGGTACGGATGTGCCATGCTCTGTTATGTAACACCAAAAGAGCATTTAGGCTTACCAAACAAAGAAGACGTTAAAACCGGTCTGATTACCTACAAGCTTGCCGCTCATGCTGGTGACCTAGCCAAAGGTCACCCCGGTGCTCAAGTACGTGATAACGCGTTGTCAAAAGCGCGCTTTGAGTTCCGTTGGGAAGACCAATTCAACCTTTCTCTCGATCCTGAAACGGCGCGCGCTTTCCATGATGAAACCTTGCCACAAGAGTCAGGCAAGGTTGCCCATTTCTGCTCTATGTGCGGACCTAAATTCTGCTCGATGAAGATCTCGCAAGAGGTACGCGAATACGCCAAAGATACAGAGCAGGTTGCTGCTGACCAAGCGATATCGATCAAGATGCTGGATGATCCACTAGAGGGTATGCGTCAAAAATCGCAAGAGTTTCGTGAAACAGGGTCTGAGCTCTATCATCCAGCTGCTACTGCAGAGGTCGCCGATTAATGAATAAAATCCTTATTCCGTCATCATTGATTGATCTAACTGGCTTAGTTCAGCAATGTTTGTTGTTGGCGAAAGAGCAGGGTTTTAGTATCGAAAATGTTGAGTTGGGTGTGATCCCAACTCAATCGATACAGCTCATTCATGACCAACAAACCATTAGTCTTTCAACTGATATCGTCTCTGGTGTCGAAGTCGCGAACAGCTCAGATTACACGCTTTACTATCATTCTAGGTTAAGTGTTAGAGAGTGTAGCCACCAACAAGCAACCGATATTTTCATTGGTATTCCAGACAGAGAGTTGGGGTGTGCTCAGAATTCAAGTCAATTAGATATCTGGCGTCACCCGATCAACGATGAAGTCAGAGCACTTTCTGTTGATCGACATCTGGCTATGCAATTGTCTCCAGAATTACATTTGGCTTGGTTCGTAACTCTATCGATACTCGATTTTCCTATCGAGGATGCGTTAACTCTAGCACGCGCGATGATGTCTCCAACAGCGAATGTTTCACGTGAAACATCGGACCTTGATACTCGTACAATCTCTACAAATCATGTTGTTAGTGAATGGGCATTCGAGTTTAGTGCTTTTCCTACACCTGTTCTTGAAGATGACCGTTTAGGTATTCAAGTTGGCTGGTCTGCTCAAGGCGAAAGCGTGAGTTTCGCCACATTGACCAAACCTAGCCTAGGTCTGTATCCAGTTGTTGATGATGTATCGTGGATTGAACGTCTGTTACCTATGGGTATTAATACCATTCAGCTTAGGATTAAGAACCCACAACAAGCAGATCTCGAGCAACAAGTGAAAAAAGCGATCGAATTGGGGCGTCAATACGATGCGCAAGTCTTCATCAATGATTATTGGCAACTGGCAATTAAGCATGGTGCTTATGGTGTTCACCTTGGCCAAGAGGATATCGAACAATCAAACCTTGCTCAGTTAAGCTCAGCCGGGGTTCACCTTGGTTTATCAACACATGGCTACTACGAATTGCTACGAATCGTGCAGATTCATCCGAGCTACATCGCTTTAGGTCATATATTTCCAACGACGACTAAAGAGATGCCTTCTAAGCCACAAGGTTTGGTTCGTTTAGCTCTATATCAGAAGCTTATTGATACCATTCCATACGGCGCCTCTGGAGGGAGCACAAAGCAACAATTGGGTTTTCCAACAGTAGCAATTGGTGGCATCGATCAGAGCAATGCTGACCAAGTGTGGGAGTGTGGGGTATCGAGCCTTGCGGTTGTACGCGCAATTACTTTATCAAATGACCCACAGTCGGTGATCAACTTCTTTGCCAACCTAATGGATTCGACGCAGGAAATGTCCACTAACAACAATCAAAGTGAACCGAGGGTTGCCTGTGCTGAATGATAGAGAGTTCCTGCGTTATCAACGTCAGGTGTCATTACCGGAAATTGGTGAGGATGGACAGGCACAGCTTGGTCAATCTCATGTTTTAGTTGTCGGTTGTGGCGGTTTAGGCAGTGCCGCTTGTTTGTATTTGGCAGCTGCGGGTATCGGCAAGCTTGTAATTGTGGATGATGATATTGTTGAGAGCAGTAACCTACAAAGGCAAGTCATATACCGTGAACAAGACCTAGGAATACCTAAATCCAGTGCAACAGCGAAACATTTAGCGGAGCTCAATCCTATGGTGCAGGTACGTACCATCAATAAGCGTTTGGAACCCAGTCAGCTTTCGCTTGAGGTTATGTTGGCGGATGTGGTCTTGGATTGTAGTGACAACATGCCGACAAGGCAGTTGATAAACCAAACCTGCTTTGAGCAAAACACCCCGCTTGTCTCTGCTGCCGCTATTGGATGGCAGGGCCAGTTTGCAGTGTTTGACCACCAAGAGTCACAACAATCAGACGCTTGTTATCGATGTTTGTATCCATTTGATGAACTAAAACAGACACAGAAGTGCAGCGAATCTGGTGTTGTAGGTCCTGTGGTTGGGACTATGGGTAACTATCAAGCACTGGCCACTGTTCAAAAACTTGCTACTGGCAAGTTCCACGTCAAAACAAACGAACTGCACCTATTTGATGGTTTGAAAATGCAATGGCAGAAGCTAGCGATAACAAAAGACAGTAGCTGTCAGGTTTGCAGTTAGTGCTGAGTCACAGGCAATAAAGAGAATTAAGAGCAATGACATTATTAGAACAAGCAAGCCTTAAAGGCGCAATTGAAGGTGGTCAGATGATAACAATCGTCATCAACGAACAGCCTCAGCAAATCGTTAATCAGAGCGATCTACAGAAAATTATTCATCAATTTGAGTTACCCGAAATGGGGTGTGTTTTCGCTATCAATAATACGGTGATACCGCGCGGTGAATGGGGTAGCACGTTACTTAGTGAGGGAGATAGCATCTCTCTGTTTCAAGCAATAGCAGGGGGATAACGACATGCTACATATCGGAGATAAGAAGTTTGAATCAAGACTATTTACCGGAACCGGAAAGTTCGCCAATAGCCATTTAATGGCTGAAGCGATACAAGCGTCAGGTTCTCAACTTGCAACTATGGCCCTCAAGCGTGTAGATGTTAACGACCAGCAAGACGACATCTTAAGACCCTTGGTTGAAGCTGGAGTCAGTCTACTACCAAACACTTCAGGCGCCAAAAATGCCAAAGATGCGGTGTTTGCTGCCCAGCTTGCTCGAGAAGCACTAGGAACCAATTGGTTGAAGTTAGAGATTCACCCTGACCCAAAATACTTAATGCCAGATCCTATCGAAACACTCGCAGCTGCAGAGCAGTTGGTTCGTGAAGGGTTTATTGTTCTACCTTATTGTCATGCTGATCCAGTGTTGTGTAAACGCTTAGAAGAGGTGGGTTGTGCCGCGGTAATGCCATTAGGAGCGCCAATCGGTTCGAATAAAGGCATCGTCTCCCATGACTTTTTAGAGATTATTATTGACCAAGCGAACGTTCCTGTTGTTGTTGATGCCGGTATCGGTGCACCTTCGCACGCTGGCCGTGCGATGGAAATGGGTGCAGATGCCGTATTAGTAAACACGGCGATCGCCGCATCGAGCAACCCGGTTGCTATGGCGAAAGCATTCAAGTTAGCCGTTGAATCTGGTCGAATGGCGTATGAGTCTGGTCTGGCCGGCAAGGTCTCTCACGCAGTGGCTTCGAGCCCACTTACTTCATTCTTAGATGAGATGTAACAAATCGACGAGGATTAGCTATGAGTTTCGTGGACCAGTTTAACAAGCTCAATTGGGATGATATTTCGATGTCGATCTATGCCAAAACAGCGAGTGATGTTGAACGCGCATTGAATAAACCAAAGCGTGATTTAGAGGACTTTAAGGCTCTTATCTCTCCTGCTGCAGAGCCTTATCTCGAGCAGATGGCACAGTTGTCGTATTCACTTACGCGCAAGCGATTTGGCAATACCATGTCTTTGTACATACCATTGTACCTGTCGAACTTATGTGCCAATGCATGTACCTACTGTGGCTTTTCGATGGAAAACCGAATTAAGCGCAAGACACTCGACCGCGATGAGATCTCTGCTGAAATCGATGCTATTAAGGCAATGAAGTTTGATAGCGTGTTGTTGGTAACCGGTGAGCATGAAACCAAAGTAGGAATGAAATACTTCCGTGAAATGGTGCCAATGATTAAGGACCAGTTTAACTACCTTGCGATGGAAGTGCAGCCTCTCGACCAGGAGCAATATGCAGAACTTAAAACTCTAGGTCTCGATGCTGTGATGGTTTATCAAGAGACCTATCATCCATCTACCTATGGCGAACACCATCTACGTGGCAACAAAACAGACTTTGAGTATCGCCTTGATACGCCTGATCGTCTGGCTAAAGCAGGCATCGACAAAATTGGTATCGGAGCTTTGATAGGGTTGGAGGAGTGGCGAACTGACTGTTTTTATGTCGCTGCGCATTTGGATTATTTGGAGCGAACGTATTGGCAAACGCGTTATTCGATCTCATTTCCACGTTTGCGTCCTTGCGAAGGGGCTTTGCAGCCTAAATCAGTGATGACGGACAAACAGTTGGTACAGTTGATTTGCGCTTATCGCTTACTTAATCCAGAAGTTGAGTTGTCATTATCGACACGAGAAGCCCCTGCATTTAGAGATAACGTGCTTCCTCTTGGGATCACTTCAATGTCTGCCGCATCGAAAACTCAACCTGGGGGCTATGCGATGGATGACGTTGAACTGGAGCAGTTTGAGATCAGTGATGAACGTAGTGCAGCATCGGTAGAGGATATGATCCGTGCCAAGGGGTTTGACCCTGTATGGCGTGATTGGCATTCAGCGTATTCTGGTTAACCAATTTTGATAGTGTTTCACGTGAAACATACAAAAGAATAAATGAAAATGGTTAGGTAAACCTAATTAAAAGGCTCTTCGATGAAGAGCCTTTGTGTATCTAACTATGGAAGTGCAAGTAGTGGTGCTCTATGAGTGTGCTACCGGTAGAGTCGCAGCACGTAGCCACTCTTTCACATCACCTTCAACTAACGGACTGATGTCATCCCACACTTTCTGATGGTAGTCGTTTAACCACGCTAATTCCGGACGCGTTAGCATATCAACATTGATGTTGTGCTTGTCGATTGGACAGCGTGTTAGTGATTCAAATGACAGAACAGGGAAGTCACCTTGAGTTGGCGTTTCAACCACGAGCTCTAGGTTCTCGATACGAATACCAAAGGCATCCGCTCTGTAGTAACCAGGCTCATTAGATAGCACCATACCTTCGGTTAGCGGTACATCAATTTGCTTCTTCGAAATGCTCGCTGGGCCTTCATGAACACTTAGGAAGTGACCTACGCCGTGACCTGTGCCGTGATCGTAGTCGTAGCCTTCAGCCCAAAGGTGCTGACGAGCTAGGGTATCGATCTGGTAACCACGTGTGCCTTTCGGGAAGCGAGCGCGAGCCACACCAATATGACCTTTCAGTGCCAAGGTGAACTGCTTGATCATCTCTGGTGATGGTTGGCCGATCGCAATGGTGCGAGTGATATCGGTTGTGCCATCTAGGTACTGACCGCCTGAATCGACAAGGTAAAGGGTATTAAGCTCAAGCTTACCTGGTTCAGGTTGATTCTCATGGTTGTAGTGACACATTGCTGCGTTACCACCGGCTGCAGAAATTGTATCAAAGCTTAAGTCCATCAGTGTTGGATCTTGCTGACGGAAAGCCTCTAACTTATCAGATAGCGTTGCTTCATCGTGTAGGTTACCTGCAGCAACTTCGGCATCTAACCAACATAAGAACTGAGTCATCGCAACACCATCGCGAACATGACATGCTTTCATACCCGCGATTTCTACCGCATTTTTTGCTGCTTTTGGCATTAGGCACGGATCCGCTTTGCTGACTACATTAGCGCCCGAGTTTTGTAACACTAGCTTAAACCACGCATTACTGGTTGCTGGGTCCACAAGAACATTTTTGCCTGTTAGGACTTCTAAACGAGATTGAAGTGCTTCTGGGTGGTGAACAGTAACATCCGCTCCAACATGCGCAGCGAATTCAGCAGGGATGCGTGCTGGGTCTAAGAAGAACTCAACGCTAGAATCAGCATGAAGAATTACGTGAGACAGAAGAACAGGTAAGCGTGATACATCTAGGCCGCGAACATTGAGCAACCAACAGATAGAGTCTAGTGCAGTGATAACGGCACTATCAGCTCCTGCTTTTTTTACAAGTTCTGCGATCTCTTGACGCTTGCTTTCGCTTGATTGACCAACAGCGTCTGTTGGCATTAGGCGTACTTCAGAAACAATAGGAGCAGGGCGGTCGCTCCACAGCTCATCGATAGGGTTGCTTTCTAAGATCTTAAGTTCAATGTCACCAGCTAGTTTAGCTTGTGCAACATCTAACCATGCTGAGTTGTGCATTCGAGGGTCGATAGCAACAGATGCACCTTGAGCCAGCTGTTCTTTGATCCAATCAAGAGCAGGCTCTTCAATCAGGTGACGATATTCGAAAAGTTCGGCAGGTACCTGTTTTGTCACTTGTACCGTGTAGCGACCATCGACAAACATTGCAGCTTTGTCTTTGGTGATAACAGCAGCGCCCGCAGAACCAGTAAAGCCTGTTAGCCAATGCAGGCGCTCATTGTGAGCCGGTACGTATTCACCCAAGTACTCGTCTTCGTGTGGGACAAGTAGGGCATCAATATTGTGTTTTGCTAGCCATTCGCGAATTGCATTCACGCGGCTTTGGGTATCGTTATGCATCTGTGTTTATTCCTTCAAATTATCGCTCCTTGATGCTCAGGTGTGGGTGCTGTATCCATCTGCTTACAGCAAGACATAGGTCAACTGAACAAGGTCGATATTTCAATTGAGCTGGAATACAACTGGCCAAAGATGAGCCAAAAAGGACTATCAACAGCTAAGCTACTCATTTTATCGCAAGAGAGCAAACGGCGTACGTCATTTTTATCTAAGGTGTAGGGTTTTTTCTTTGATGATATCTCGCAACCAAGTCAGTGCTGGGTCATTCTCTCTGTCTCTATGCCAGAACAGAGTGTATGCCATCGGAGGAAACTCCAAGGGCAGTGGTACCACAACGAGATCCATCTGTTTTGCAACAAGATAAGTAAAATGACTCGGAGCGGTGAAGACAAAATCGGTGTAAGTACACAGACTTGCCGCACTGTTGAAATCGGGAACAGAGATGGCGATATCACGCTGTCGGCCAATGTCAGCAAGTTTATAGTCAAGCAACCAGCGATCGTTACCATCGCATCTTACTTGAACGTGCCTTTGTGATAGATAGGTTTCCAGGTCCCAATTTTGTTCAAGCGCTGGGTGGTTACGCCTCAGAACACACATCTGAGCATCTCGGTAGATCTCTTGTTCACAGATATCATCGGGTGGCAGCATGGTGAGCCGCGCGTCATTAATGTCGATGTCTTTCCCGGTTAAACCGATATCGAGTTCGCCAAGCTGAAGCTTTTTGAAAGTTTGCTCTGACCACGCATGCGTATTGATGTTGACATGTGGCGCTTGTTGGAAAATCGCTGGCAGAAAGTGCGGCAGGATAAGTGGGTAGACACTTTCAACTGCGGCAATGTGGAAGCTATGATCACTATTGTAAGGCGTAAAAGTTTCGGGTTGTGTCAGCACTTCAAGTTGGTTAATCAGGTTTTCCAAACGCGGCTTCAGAAATACTGCTTTGGGCGTCGGGCGCAGGCCATGAGCGCTACGTGTAAATAGTGGGTCGTCGAATTGTTCTCTTAATTTTGCCAATGATTTACTGACTGCCGACTGGCTAAGACAGAGCCGATGGGCTGTGCGGGTGACACTAAGTTCTTCAAGGAGAACCTGCAAGCAAACCAGCAAATTGAGATCAATTCGAGATAATTTTTCGAGATTCATAAGATTTTCCATATGGGAATAATGGTAATGAGTATAAGCCATTTTTGTTCATATCTTTAGTTGGTTATGATTCTCACCATCATTTATCAACTAGGAAAATCTCGTGTCTGTGCATTCATCCCCGAGTAAGTTGCAAGTAGCATTATTGGCAATGCTTGTTCTTTTTAGTCCATTGGCTATCGATATCTACTTACCAGCTTTACCTCAAATTTCAGAGACGTTCCACGTGGAACATGCATTAGCTCAAGACACCATTACCTGGTTCCTATTCGCGATGGGCGTTGGTCAACTATTTGCTGGCCCCCTAGCGGACAAATTAGGTCGCCGAACTGTTGCCCTTGGCGGTATCAGCATCTATGCAGTGAGCGCTTGCTTGGCGTGGGCCGCTCAGTCTATTGATATGATGTTGATGGCTCGACTGCTTCAAGGATTGGGGGCGTGTGCAACCTCCGTTGCTGCGTTTGCAACAGTTCGCGATCTATTTGGTCCTGAAAAAAGTGGCAAGATGATCAGCTACCTAAATGGTGCTATCTGTTTTATTCCAGCGTTGGCACCTATTTTAGGAAGTTGGCTAACCCAAGAGTTTGGCTGGCGATCCAATTTCAGCTTTATGGCTGGGTTTGCAGTGATTGTCGGTGCGATTCTGTTTTTCCAGATGAAAGAGACCAATCCAGCGACAGAGAAGGTTGCGGTATTTAAGTTTGAGCGTTATTGGTCAGTACTTAAGACGCCATCGTTTATCTTCCATGCTTCGTTGTGCTTGATGGCAATGGCTGTAATCTTAGCTTATGTAACATCTGCGCCAGTGGTGTTGATGGAAAACCTAGGCTTGAGCATGAACGAGTTTACTTTCTGGTTTGGTATTAATGCAGCGTTCAATATCATTGCGGCATTCACGGCACCTAAGTTCATGGATCGTTGTGGCACCTATAAGACACTGGTAGTGGGTATTCTTTTATTGGGCTTAGCAGGCGTATTGATGTTGGTACTGGCAAACCAAGTGACAGCATTATCGTTTATGTTCCCAATCTTCTTATCTTCAGTTGGTTTTGCATGGATTCTTGGCGCATCTGCTGGTAAAGCATTAGAACCATTTGGTGATCGAGCGGGTACAGCCGCTGCGCTGTTAGGTCTGTTCCAGATGAGTGGTTCTGGCTTGTTGGTAGGTACTATGCAGCGACTGCAATTAGAACCACAAGTGATGATTGCATTGCAGATGTTCCTGATTGTTCCAGCACTATTTGTACTGTTTGGTAAGGCTGGAAAATCGTGGCATGGCGTCCTTAAGCAGGCGTAAGTCAATTGGATGACAAATTATACAGATGGACAGTTTCTCCATCGTTAAAACATGGTATATTTATCGTTCATTAAAATGTGAGTATCACAACGGATAATACTGTAATGTCATTAACAACCTACGAAATGGCACGTGTCTTAGAACAAATGGAAGACGCCCCTGAAAAGGTCATGTTTGGAAAATTGCTGAACGAGCTTGGTAACCAAAGTGGTGAGCGTATTCGCAGCGCTGCAAAGCAGGTTCCAATTAACACACTACGCGATATTGTGTTCCAATTTCAGAGTGTGATTGAAGACCGTAAAGGTGAACAAGTTCAACTGTTAGCAAAAGAGATGGTAGAGCAAGGCATTTCTGCAGAAGATCTACAGGCATTTCTGAACAAGTAATGGTGTGATGTTACTTGGTAAACAAAAACCACTCAAACGAGTGGTTTTTTTGATCTTGAGATGTGGAGGTCAGCCTCGAAACTGCTGCTTTAGGATACGATCAAGTGAGAATGGACCCACACCCCAAACAATCACAATCAGTATCATTAACCCCCACAGTTGATGGTCGTAGAAACCTTGCTCCCAAAGTACTGGGTATGAGACGACAGCAATTACATTAAATGCGAATAAGACAACCGCCATAGGTCGACTTAATAAGCCTAATGTAATAAACACTGGAAGAATCAATTCGGCAGCTGTACCCAGATAGGCCGCCATTTCCCAAGGAATGAGCGGGACTTGATACTCGAGTTCGAACAGAAACAGAGTGCTATCCCAAGTGGCAATCTTGGTCAGCCCGGAATTAAAGAAGACCCAAGCAACCCATAGGCGACAAAACAGCAGTAACGCTGGTACAAACAGGGCCTGGAACTTATCAACGAGGCTATCGTACTGAGCCATTATGTTGGTCACGGTGTCGTTATCCATTTTATTTCTCCTATTTACCGCTAATAGAAAATCCAGAGATGATATTGAGCGCCAAGACATCATTAAGATGGGCTAGCAGTATTGGGTCGATATCAGCGAGCATTTGTTGGGCTTGGAAGGCTTGCAGAAGCTGGAAGACTTCTGACGTCACGATATGAGGCTCCAAGGTATGGTTATTTATTTTCTGTAAGACAGCAAATTCCGGTTGGGCGATATTGAGTCCGTCGAGTTGGTTATTGATGATGGCTTGTTCTAAAGTCAGCACTTGATAATCGAAGTTGAGCAAGACAATGTCTGGAAGCAAGTGAAACACCAACTCAGCATGCTGATGCTCTGGAATTGCAGAGAGAGCCGCCAGTGGATATTGTCCTGTCGTCGCTGGTTTTGATTCGGCACGCATTAGCGCATCTTTGTGCCACTCGTACTGAATCATGTTTGTCAGGTAAGGAGCGGCTTCGACAACCGCTGGAAAGTGCTTAACGACCTCATCAAAGCCTTCTCCGTACTCTGTTATATCACCCGATTGAGGTGGCGTACTAAGCACATGATGACGTGCCAATTGGGCGAAACACTCTTCACCAACCAAGGCTTGGACAAGAGGATAGGTAGCCGCAAGTACATCACTCACACCAATCACATAGTTGTTACGATAGATTTGTAGCCTCTGGCTATCTGAGAAGTGATCGCTAACGACCTGACACAGTGAATCATCACCTCGATAACGGAGCGCATCACCAAATGCTTGTTGTATTTCAGCTAAGGAACTCATGATGCTTGGCCTCGTAATGACTCTGCACTTTGATAGTGATGCAGTAGGTGGCTGGCTTTTTCAGCTTCATTAAGCAACACCTCAGGCTCTGGGATATCTAGGTCCCATTCGATCAATGTATGCCGCGCGCCGTGTGTCATAAGCCATTGTTTGTAGAGTTGCCACACTTCATCACAAACCGGCTTACTGTGGGTGTCTATCCATATCTCACCATCTTCTAGCTGCTTCTTAGTAAAACCAGCAAGGTGGATCTCGTCCACTGCATCGGCCGGAATTCCCTCGAGGTAGTCGTCACAACTGAATTGATGATTGAACGAAGAGACAAAAATATTGTTGAAGTCGAGCAGCAATCGGCACTCAGTTCGTTTTTGAACTTCAGCAAGGAACTGCCACTCTGGAATCGTCGAGTGTTTGAATGCCAGATAGCTCGAAGGGTTTTCAATCAGCAAGGGCCTTTGCAGAGCATCCTGAACCTCGAGTACATTGCGACAAAACACATCGAGTGCTTCTTCGGTATAAGGCAGTGGCAATAGGTCATTGAAATGATAGCCACCGGTTTGGCTCCAACTTAGATGGTCTGATACTAAAAATGGCTGAATGTCGCTGATTAGGCGTTTGAGCAGGAACAAGTGCTCCTGACTGATACGCTCCACAGAGCCCAGTGATAAACCTACGCCATGGCAGCTAATCTCATGGTCTTGTCGAATCGCCCTGAGTTGTTCAGTTGCTTTTGTATTTGGGGAGAAGTAATTCTCACTGTGGATCTCTAACCAGTCGACCTTATTAGAGTTGTGGCTAAAATAGTCTAAGTGAGGTGTTCTTAAACCCACGCCTGCCAGCGGGTGTAGAGGATGAGCCACAGGTATTCTCCTTAGGTGGGTGGAACAATCCAGGTGAGCTGATGAGCATGCTCACCTGGTTGATAACGGGTATTACGAAGATTGAGTACTACCGCCAGCAAGCTTGTCACAAAGCCCTTTAGGTACGACAACGAATGCATCGCTTTGGTTATCTTCTTTTGCTGTACCAGCACATGAGCTTGTTTTAGTCGCACAGTCATTTTGACCAGCTTTAGACACGCCATAACACTTCTCTTTCGCTGCCGCTTCTGCCGGAGCTGAAGTTAAGACAGTACCACCAAACGCTAGTACACTTGTGATTGCAGCGGTTACAGCAAGATTAGAATTTTTCATAGTCATTCCCTCTAGACTTAATTGTTATTTACATTGAGCAGGTTAAGGTTTTGTTAACTTGCTTAGTAAAAAGGATAGGAAGAACTAAGAAATAATTTCAAAACAACCGAAGAAATATAGAAGTGAGTGATGCATTAGGGGGTAAGGTTATGATTATTAATAGCTTATTTTTGGATGTTTTTTCTTCTTATTCTCCTAAACTGCGCACTGTGTTTAGGTTATAATCAACTTTTATGTATAAATACCCAGTAGTGAGCAAACCCAAATGATTGATCCTTCGCTTTTACTCGATGGCCTCAACGACAAGCAGCGTGAGGCAGTGGCTGCACCCTTAGAAAATTTGCTGATCTTAGCGGGAGCAGGCAGTGGTAAAACGCGAGTGCTGGTGCACCGTATCGCTTGGCTGCAAACCGTAGAGCAGGCATCGCCGTTTTCGATTATGTCGGTAACCTTTACCAACAAAGCGGCCGCTGAAATGCGTGGTCGTATTGATGAGCTGATGATGGGTAGCTCTTCAGGTATGTGGAACGGCACCTTTCACGGGATTTGCCACCGTGTTTTACGCGCTCACTACTTAGATGCAAAATTACCAGAAGACTTCCAAATCATTGACTCTGATGATCAGATTCGTCTATTGCGCCGCTTGATTAAAGCGCAAAATCTCGATGAGAAGCAGTGGCCAGCGAAACAGGCTTCTTGGTGGATCAATGGCAAGAAAGATGAAGGCTTACGTCCAAGCCATATCGATTCCTACAATGACCCAGTCACCAAGACCTGGCTTAAGATCTATGCTGCGTATCAGGAGGCGTGTGATCGTGCGGGCTTGGTCGATTTTGCTGAGATCTTGCTGCGTTGTCATGAACTTCTGCGTGATAAGAAGCACATTCGTGAACACTACCAAGCGCGTTTCAAGCATATCTTGGTCGACGAATTTCAAGATACCAACAACATTCAATACGCATGGCTGCGCATGATGGCAGGTCCTGACTGTCGAGTGATGATCGTCGGCGATGATGACCAATCAATCTACGGCTGGCGCGGTGCTAAAATTGAGAATATCCAAAAGTTCTTAGATGAGTTTCCAGGTGCCTCCACCATTCGTTTGGAACAAAACTACCGCTCAACCAAAACCATTCTGCAAGCATCGAACGAATTGATTTCGAATAATACTGAACGTATGGGCAAAGAGCTGTGGACGGACGGCAACGATGGTGAGCCTATCTCGGTTTATTCCGCTTACAACGAGCTCGACGAAGCGCGCTTTACGGTGAGCAAAATTAAAGAGTGGCAAGATAAGGGCGGCGCGCTGAATGATACGGCGATGCTTTATCGTAACAACGCCCAGTCTCGTGTACTCGAAGAAGCTTTGATTCAAGGTGGATTACCTTACCGTATCTACGGCGGCATGCGATTCTTCGAACGTCAGGAGATCAAAGATGCACTGAGCTATCTGCGATTGATGTCTAACCGCAATGATGACGCAGCCTTTGAGCGTGTGGTGAATACGCCAACGCGCGGTATGGGTGATAAAACCTTAGAGACCATTCGTTTTGCTGCACGCGATCGTGGCGCGACGATGTGGCAGGCGAGTATCGCGCTTCTTGAAGAACAAGTTTTGGCGGGCAGAGCAGCAGGGGCATTGAGCCGATTTATCGAGCTTATCAACGCACTAGAAGATGATACTCACGAGATGAGCCTGCATGAACAGACTGACCACGTGATTAAGTCGTCTGGCTTGTTTGCTATGTATGAGCAAGAAAAAGGCGAGAAGTCGAAGGCACGTATTGAGAACTTGGAAGAACTAGTAACGGCGACTCGTCAATTCGAGAAGCCAGAAGAAGCCGAAGAGATGAGCTTGCTGACGGCATTTTTGACTCATGCCGCACTGGAAGCGGGTGAAGGTCAGGCTGATGAGTTTGATGACGCTGTTCAATTGATGACTCTGCACAGTGCTAAAGGTCTTGAGTTCCCAATGGTGTTTATGGTTGGTGTCGAAGAAGGAATGTTCCCGAGCCAGATGTCTGCCGAAGATGCGATGCGCTTGGAAGAGGAGCGTCGTCTCTGCTACGTAGGTATGACGCGTGCAATGGAAAAGCTCTATATCACCTACGCAGAAATGCGTCGCCTGTATGGACAAGACAAGTACCACAAGCCATCGCGATTCATTCGTGAACTGCCTGAAACTTGTCTTGATGAAGTACGAATGAAAGCACAGGTGAGTCGCCCAGCAAGCAGTGGTCGCTTTGGACAAACCGCAGTCAAAGAGAACTTCAACGAAACTGGTTTTAGCTTAGGTTCACGTGTTAAACACCCTAAGTTTGGTGAAGGTACCATTATCAACTTTGAGGGCAGTGGTCCACAGAGCCGAGTTCAGGTGGCCTTCAATGGTGAAGGGATCAAATGGCTGGTGACTGCTTACGCTCGTTTGGAGAAGCTAGGTTAAACGCTAGACAGATTTGAAAGAGTTGATGAAAAGCTGCCTTTGGGTGGCTTTTTTGTTGAGCGATACTTAGGTTGAGTACCCAGAAAGGCGATAAACAGCAGATAAAGAAAAACCCCGAGAGCTTGCGCTCATCGGGGTCTATAGTCTTACTCGCAGCAATCCGGCTACTAAGTGTGCTCCATGCATCTAATCCATGATAGTGTGCTGTTATCCTTCAGCGTATTCCTTTCGTCGCCTTCCTAGCGGTGTCCTTGATCTTATCCTGATCTGCCAACAATCCTCGTTAGCGCGCGTCACTTGTTCCTTGAGCGGTGTCCCTTACATCATCCTGATGTTCAGTCCTTTCCTCGTCCAGAGGTGTCCATTGTCTTTCCTTAGTAGCAACCATCCTAGTTACTATTGCGTCCATTCAATGTCCTATTTCGCTATCCGTGCCGATTATTCATCCTGAGTAATCGAATCTTCATCCTGAAGATAACCAAGTCCTTGGTGTTTTCCTGTTCCGTGTCAGCATCCTTCCGACACCATTCATATTACCGATCCCCAATTTATCAGCAATGGTCGAAACTCAAATTTCTTACAGTAATATTGATGATAAAATATACGCATTGTTTAATTTCAATGGTTTAGGTTCTATTGTTACTAGTTTTCTTAGTGAAATATCGATATATACTCACTGCTTTGTAAGAGATCTCTCACAAAGCAGCGAGTAAAAAGGCGTAATAACCGACTATTTACCTATCGCTGCACCTTCACGACGAGGGTCTGCTGCCCCCTCTAAACCATCTTTAGTGATGCGAATAGCGTGTAAACCAGAGTTAAGATCGCGAATATTGACTTCAAATCCCATCTTTTCTAGCTCAGGTTTGAAGTTTTCGGCTGAGGTACCTTTTTCTAGATCTAAGGTACCAAAACGATTTAGGAAGTGTGGTTGGTTGATCGCTTGCTGAATATCCATATCCCACTGTGTGTGAGCGATGATTGCTTGTGCAACATAACCTATGATGCGGCTGCCACCCGGAGAGCCAATCGCCATGTAAGGCTTGTCATCTTGCATAATGATGGTTGGCGCCATCGAAGAGCGTGGACGCTTGCCCGGTTCTAGGCGGTTAGCAATAGGCTTACCATCGTTATGAGTTTTGAATGAGAAGTCGGTTAATTCATTATTAAGTAGGAAGCCTCTCACCATTAAGCGCGAGCCAAACGCATTCTCAATCGTAGTGGTCATGGACACGACATTGCCATCGCTATCGACGATATTAAAGTGGCTGGTGGAAGGAAGCTCAATCGAGATATCTTGGCTTCTTTGCATCGCGTGATCCCAAGGTGGCGTGCCTGATGGCGCGCTTTCTAATGCTTTTCCTGCAGTGATGAGCTGCGCACGCTCTTTAAGGTAGTCAGTGTTTACTAACCCCTGTGTTGGCATTGGTACGTAATCTTGGTCTGCCATGTACATACCACGGTCTGCAAAGGCTAGGCGAGAAGCGTCTGCTAACACTTGCCAAGATTTTGCATCGTTTGGTCCCCAAGATTTGAGATCAAACTGCTCGGTCATCGCTAAGATTTGACCGACGGTGAGGGCACCTGAACTTGGTGGTCCCATGCCACAGATATCGTAGCTCTCATAAGCGGAACATACTGGTTCGCGTTGCTTGATGGAGTAAGCGTCGAAGTCTTTTTGCGCTAAGACACCAGGGTTCCCCTTAGCGGTTTGTACTGTTTTGATGATATCAGCAGATATTTCACTTTGATAAAACGCTTTGGCGCCGTCTTTAGCAATGGCCTCTAGTGTTGCGGCGTACTCTGGGTTTTTAAGAAGAGTTCCTGCGCTCTTTGGGCTGCCATCGGCATTAAAAAAATAAGCTTTAGTGGTGGCAAAGCGGCTAAGGCGCTGTTGATCATTGGCAATCAATGTCGCTAAGCGTGGGCTGATGGTAAAGCCTTTTTTCGCCAATTGAGCGACGGGCTCTATCAATGATGCCCACTCCAACTTGCCGTATTTCTGGTGAGTATCCCATAACAATTGAACAGTACCCGGTGTGCCCACCGAACGGCCACCAACAACGGCATCGTAAAATTTAAGGGGCTTTCCATTTTCGTCTTGGAACAGGCGAGGGGTCGCATCTAGTGGTGCAGTCTCGCGGCCATCGTAGGTCTTTAGCTGTTTGGCTTCGTTATCAAAATAGACAAGGAAGGCACCCCCACCAATTCCAGACGATTGTGGTTCAACCAAGCCAAGCATTAGCTGCACCGCAACCATGGCGTCTACTGCGTTACCACCACGCGCAAGTACGTCAGCGCCTGCTTGTGTTGCCAATGGGTTGGCTGCTGTGACCATCCAATCGTTGGCTTTGACGAGTTGCTTGGTTTCTAAACCACTACTTTGTTCTGGGGCGACGGAATCGGCAGCTTGATTTGCCCAACTGACATGAGAGGCAAAAAGTAGGGTAGAAGTGGCGAGGGTTGTTAGTTTTGTTTTCCACTGCATGATCTTCTCCTTTTCATATGCAGAGCTAGATTGGCAGTGGAAACGATATTTAGCCAGTACGTTGTTAACGAATTGTAACCTTGATTCTAATTTAGGCGATCAATGATGACGCTGATTGCCATAAGATACTTAAACCTATCATGCTAAATAGTACACCACACAAGCCGTCAATATAGACGGTCGCTTCATGCAGCTTTTTCTGAAGTGCTTTAGTAGAAAGCATCCAAGCCAATAGTGAGAACCAAAATAGCGATAGACCAAACAGGATTAGTAGCGCAAAACCTTTGCCAGACAGAGACATATCTGCAGGGACTAAGCTCGACATCAAGCTGATAAAAAACACTAACGCCTTTGGATTGAGGATGTTAGTGGCAAAGCCTTTAGAGAAAGCCTCACGTTTGTTGGTCAGAATAAGATCTTTCGAGTTGAGCGCTTGATTGTCGTCGTCATGGCTTTGAATCGTTGCCCATGTCGCTTTAAGAGCACCGTAGCCTAAGTAAAGTAAGTAGCTACCACCGGCTAACTGGATAATCGCAAATAGAGTTGGTTGCTGGTGGACCAGGTAACTGATACCCGTCAGGCTCAGCAGTGAGTGAAGTAAGATCCCGCACGATAAACCTAGCGCGATGTATAAGCCTGTCTGCCTACCGTGGCGCGTGGCATTTTGGACCACAAGCGCAAAGTCTGGGCCGGGGCTCATTAAGGCAATAAAATGAATTGAGGCTAGGGTGATAAGGATGGTGATTTCGTTCATTGTCTAATCTCGATAACGCTTAGCTAGATTCTAACTGTTGTTGGTATATGGGTTAGCTTACCTAGATCTCACACAGAGCAATTGTAAATAATCAACACTTAGCTAATTTGTGAGGGCGGAACGCCAAAGGTTGTCTTGAACGCCTTTGAAAAGTGAGCTTGGTCGTAGAAACCAACCTGATGCGCTACTTCAGTACCACACACTCCTGATTTGATGAGCCTCATGCTCTGCTCCATACGTAAACGACTTAGCCAAGCGTAAGGTGTCATGCCCATTTTGTTCTTAAAGTGGCGTTGGAACTGCGTGGTTGATAGGTCACATAGTTCAGAAAGCTGTTCTAAACGTACTGCCTGGTCTAGGTTTTCCATTAAGTACTCTTTCAGTGTTTCGATAGATTGATTACCTAATTGAGTTTCAGTTTTGGATCCAAACTTGGCATAACGATCCACAATCGTCGAAAACCCTTCAAAAGGGAGACAATCTTGGGCGAGTTGACTGATATTTTGATTGATGAGCAAGCCATGCAGGTTGCGCAGTTGTGAAAAAGTGGCGTGATCAGAAAGGATCAGCTCCGAAAAGCTCAATGCGTGACCGTTTTGGTCGGGATCCGCAAGATCTTGAAACCATTGAGGAGATACCGAAAAAACGCTTACTTGATAGCCTGAATCCAGTTTTGAGTGACCATCATGCAGTTCATCTGGTGGCATGATTACTACCTGACCCGCACCCACATGATGGCTAGTCCCCTTATAGACGAATTTTTGCTGCCCTTGGGTAATCAAACCAATGTGAAAGTCCAAATGATAGTGGCGCTGAAAGGCAAACTCTTGGTATTGAGCTTGGATCAGGCTGATATCTTCAGTGGGGGTTGAGTAGTAGTGGACTTTATCCATGGTATAAAAAAGCTTGGTTAAATTATCATCAATCCAACCAAGCTTATCTCTGTATTTCTAAATTGTCTTGTAAAAAACGATCACATCACTGTTGAGTGCGTTTGCTTTTTTTGTTGTGGCGCAGTCCATCAAAGCTGAAGATCACCAGTGCGCCCCAAATGAAGGCAAAGGTGACGGCTTTATCTGTCGTAAAGGCTTCGCCATAAATGAGAACCGCTAATAAGAACATCAAGCTTGGGCCAATGTACTGGAAGAAACCGAGCGTTGATAACTTGAGTCGTGTTGCAGCGCCTGTAAAGCAAAGCAGAGGTAAGGTTGTAACGATACCAGCAGCGATCAGCAGTAGATTGAGCGTCATTGGGTTCGCCGCTAAGTCCGATGTTGCACTATCCGCGATAAACAGCAAGTAGATGGCAGCAGCAGGTAGCATCACTAAGGTTTCTATAAACAGGCCGGTTTGTGCTTCGAGGCTGACTTTCTTTCTTAACAAGCCATAGAAACCGAAGGAGAAGGCGAGGGCGATCGCCACCACAGGGATAGAACCGAACGCGACAATCTGAATTAAAACACCAATCGTGGCTAAGCCAACCGCAAACCACTGCAACTTTCTGAGACGCTCGCCCAAAAAGATCATACCAAGTACCACATTGATTAACGGGTTGATGTAATACCCTAGACTAGCGTCGAGCATGTGGTTGGCGTTGACCGCCCAAATAAAGATTAACCAGTTGGCACCGACCAATAGAGAGGTGGCAACCAAATAAGTCATTTTCGGCTTGGAGGTCAGTGTGTCGCGAACATTTCGCCAGCTGCGGCCAAGGTGTAGTAGGAAAGCGAGTAAGAAAAAAGACCAAACTACACGGTGACTCAGGATCTCTAACGGAGAAACCTCACTTAACGATTTGAAATATATAGGCGCAATGCCCCACATCGTATACGCCCCAATCGCAAGCAAAATACCTTGGCGTGTACGCTGTTGTTGTTCTGGTGTCATGAATTATCTCTGGCACAAAGTGCTTATGAATAAGATTTATAAAGAGAGTTGGTCAGTATAGGAGCGTTAGACTGTTTCACCTAATAATTTGCGGTTTTATTCACCACCATTCCCCTCTACAATGTGTCGCCTCGCTTTACTGCTGAGCGAGCTTATTTAACCCCGCGATTAGGATACCCAATGACCGCTACTTTGATTGCAGAACAAACCACCAGTACCACCATCAGCGCTCAAAGCGTGCTTGAGGAGGTGTTCGGCTATCAAGAGTTCAGAGATGGTCAGCAAGAGGTGATCGATATGGCGGTGTCCGGGCAAGATAGCTTAGTGATTATGCCAACTGGTGGTGGTAAGTCGCTCTGTTACCAAATTCCCGCGTTAGTGCGTGAGGGGCTCACATTAGTTATCTCGCCACTGATTTCGCTCATGAAAGATCAAGTGGACCAACTCAAGGCCAATGGTGTGGCGGCGGAGTGCATCAACTCCTCAATGCCACGTGAAGAGCTAATTTCCGTCTTTAATCGCATGAACTCAGGCCAATTAAAGATGGTCTACGTTTCACCTGAGCGCGTATTGATGCGTGATTTCATTGAGCGCCTGCAAGGTTTACCATTATCGATGATCGCGGTGGATGAAGCGCACTGTATCTCACAATGGGGTCATGACTTCCGCCCAGAATACGCATCACTTGGTCAGCTTAAACAATATTTTCCTCATGTCCCTTATATGGCATTGACGGCAACCGCCGACGATGCGACACGTAAAGACATTATTCAGCGCTTGCAGCTGGTGGATCCTCACACCTACTTAGGCAGCTTTGACCGTCCTAATATCCGCTATAACCTGGTAGAGAAGCACAAACCGGTTTCTCAAGTGGTGCGTTACCTTGAAACCCAGCGCGGTAATTGCGGCATCATCTATTGTGGTAGCCGCAAGAAGGTCGAGATGGTCACCGAGAAGCTGTGTAACAACGGCATTCGTGCTGCGGGCTATCACGCTGGTATGGATACGGACGAACGCGCTTATGTTCAAGAAGCGTTTCAGCGTGATGATATTCAGATAGTCGTAGCGACCGTAGCCTTTGGCATGGGTATCAACAAACCCAATGTTCGTTTTGTGGTGCATTTCGACATCCCAAGAAACATCGAGTCCTACTATCAAGAGACGGGTCGAGCAGGGCGTGATGGTCTGCCTGCCGAAGCGATGATGCTGTACGACCCAGCAGATATGGGTTGGCTACGCCGCATGTTGGATGAGAAAGATGACGGCCCGCAAAAGCAGGTCGAAACTCATAAGCTTAATGCGATGAGCGCCTTTGCTGAGGCGCAAACCTGTCGTCGTCAGGTACTACTTAACTATTTTGGTGAGTATCGTGAAAAGCCATGTGGCAATTGCGATATCTGCCTTGATCCACCCAAGCACTTTGATGCCACCGAAGAGGCGCAAAAAGCGTTGTCATGTGTCTATCGAGTAAATCAATCTTTTGGTATGGGATATGTAGTTGAAGTGATGCGTGGTATGCAGAACATTCGTGTTCGCGACAACGGCCATGACAAGCTTTCTACATACGGTATTGGTCGTGACCATAGTCATGACTACTGGATCAGTATCTTCCGTCAGTTAATTCATAAAGGATTGTTGTTCCAAAACATTACCCGTAATTCTACGTTGCAGCTGACTGAAGAAGCGCGCCCGCTGCTACGCGGAGAAATGACGCTAGAATTGGCAGTGCCACGTCTGGATACTGCTGCGCGTAGTGCGAAGTCGGATAAACTCAGCAGCAAGAATTACGATAAGAAGCTATTTGCTAAGCTGCGCAAGCTACGTAAGTCGATTGCCGATGAAGATGGCTTGCCGCCTTATGTTGTCTTCAGTGATGCCACACTGATTGACATGGCGGAAATTTTGCCAACCTCTTACGGTGAGATGCTAGCAGTTAATGGTGTTGGCCAGCGTAAGTTGGACAAATATGCCGATCCGTTCCTTGACTTGATTCAAGAACACATTACTAACCACGGTTAACGTCCCGAAAATAATAAATAGAGAAGTAAAATGGAATTTGGACTGAGAGAATATCTTGCTGAAGAAGGGCGACTGCTGATTACCACGCCAAGCTTTGACTTTGACACCTTTCCGGAATTAGGAGAGAAGCTAATTGCGCTGCTTTCTGCCAGTGTGATTGAAAAGCAGTGGGATGCGGATATGCACTCTTGGCTGGTGGATTTTGAAGGGTGTCAGTTGTTCCTGAAGTCAGAACATTACAGCGAGTCAGTCTGGTTTGAGTCTCTGAGCCCAGAGGCGAGTCGAGAAGAGTTCGATTATCTGGCTTCTCTGTTTAAACGTGGCTTCTAATTCTACTCCCACGGAATTACTACTGAAATGAAGAAATGTTAGGGATAAACGTTTGCGTTTATTCCTCTCATTGCAGTCAAAATTGATTAATGTATAATCGCCCGCCGCTCAATAGAGCAAAGTTAAACAGATTTTTTTATTCACATTATTGGTAAGAGCCTTGTTCATGATAAATGAATAAGTCACTCGATTTGGGTTCCCTCACCCCCAAACCAAACTAAAAAGGTACCGCATGAGTAACTTTACCCCTGCGCAACAGCGCAAAGCTCTAGCCCTGCTAGTTCTATTCCACCTGATCATTATTGCATCAAGTAACTACCTTGTTCAGCTGCCTTTCACCATCTTCGGTATGCATATCACATGGGGTGCGTTCACTTTCCCGTTTATTTTCCTAGCGACCGACCTGACCGTACGTATTTTCGGTGCTCAGTTAGCGCGTAAAATCATCTTCTTGGTGATGCTACCCGCACTAGCAGTATCGTATTTCTTATCGGTTGTGTTCTTCGAAGGTCAGTTCCAAGGCTTTGCACAGCTTGGCGAGTTTAACTTGTTTGTGGCTCGTATCGCAGCAGCAAGCTTTATGGCGTATCTGCTGGGTCAGATTCTTGATGTGCACGTATTTAACCGTCTGCGCCAACTGAAGCAGTGGTGGATTGCACCAACATGCTCAACCTTATTCGGTAACGCAATTGATACCATCGCTTTCTTTGCGATTGCTTTCTATCAAAGCCCAGATCCGTTCATGGCTGAACATTGGACTGAGATTGCTCTGGTGGACTATGGCTTTAAGTTGGTGATCAGCTTAGGTCTGTTCGTACCGATGTACGGTGTTCTACTGAACTACATCGTGAAGAAACTGACAGCGGTTAACCCTAGCTTTAAAGCAACTGGTGTGAACGCTTAGGTGAAGTATTGAATCACTGTATCAACGGTGAATTAGATAAACAGAGGCCCTCGAATGTGAGGGCCTTTTTAGTATAAATCGCAATTAAGCCGTTATGACTCAGCGATGGTCAGTGGCCATCCAATGTCGGTTTGACGGTTGGCTTCAATCTCTAGCTCGGCTGCAGTAAGCGGATTACTCGCAAGCCACTGCTTATCGATGGTCACTGTTAAGTTGTCGCCATCGGCAGAAAGCGTCACTTGTGGCTCAAGCTCTGGGTTACGACGGTGAGTTAACAGAATAGCCAGTCTCAACAAGCGCAGTACACGCTTAGCGCTGGTACCTGAAATTGCATGTTGTTCTGGTAATGATGTTAACTGCTCGCGGTAGCGACGGCTTAGCTCGCCAAGGAAGTGCTTCTGTGCGCGAGTAAAGCCTGGCAAATCGAGATGCTGAAGTAAGTAAGCGCTATGCTCACCACCCTTTTTAAAGTCGATAGTGAGACCAATCTCGTGCAGTTTGGCGGCGGTTTGTAGCATGACGAGAGCTTGAGGCTCTGCAATCCACTCACTGCTGCCAGCCTGTTGGTAAAGAGACTCAGCCAACTGAGAAACTTGCTCAGCGTACTGGGTATCCATCTGGTAGCGAGATTGAACACTCGCAACCGTACGTGCACGAATGTCATCTTGGCGCAGCTCATCGACCATCTCATAGGCTAGGCCTTCACGCAGTGCGCCCCCGGCCAGTGTCATTGAGTCGATCTCAAGCAGTTCAAAGATTGCAATCAGAATAGAAAGGCCGCTTGGGAATACCAAAGCGCGCTCTAGAGTGAGACCTTCTATCTCTAGCTCTTCTAAACGTTCGGCGATCATCGCTTGCTTTTGCAGACGCTTAAGCTTGGCATGAGTGATCACCTCATCCATGCCTTGCGCTAGCATGATCTCTTGCAAAGCTTGTACTGTGCCACTCGCACCCACACACACATCCCAACCTAGCTTGGTGTAGCTCTCTAGGATTGGCTCTAGTGTCGCTTTAGCAGCATCAATTGCGTGCTCGAAGTTGCTTGCCGTCAGTTGGCGATCTTTAAAGTGGCGCTCAAGCCATGTCACGCAGCCCATTTTTAGGCTAGTTAGTGCTTTGGCAGAGAAACCTTCACCGATAATCATCTCGGTGCTTGCGCCACCAATATCGACGACTAAACGACGACCGCTGCCACCCGAAGTGTGCGCTACGCCTTTATAGATAGTCGCAGCTTCTTCTTCACCAGAGATAACATTAATGTCGTGACCAAGAATCTGGTTTGCTTTTTCTAAGAAAATATCCACATTGGTTGCGGTACGCAGGGTAGCAGTACCCACAATACGGATGTTCTCAGTAGGAATATCTTGAAGTCGCTCAGCAAAGAGACTCAAACAATCCCAACCTCGCTGCATAGCCTCTAAGCTAAGAGCATTATTTTCATCTAAGCCGGCAGCTAAACGAACTTTGCGCTTAATCTTGGCCATGGTTTGGACGCTGCCATCGATATGACGCACAACGAGCATATGAAAACTGTTCGACCCGAGGTCGATAGCAGCGTATAGCGGGGGTGACACTGTTTGAGTCATAGGCGTTTAAGCTTCCTTGTTATGACGCGGCTGGCGTGGGCGACGGTTTTGGTTCGGCTTACGGTTGCCGTTACGAGAACCACCGTTGTTTGAGCGGCGCTGTTGCGGGTTGCGCGTGCGCAGGCGCAATGGTGCTGGCAGATCTTCAATAAGTGCCGAAGCATCGTAGTCAGAAACTGGGATTGCGTGCTCAATGTACTCTTCGATTGTTGGAAGGTTAATTGCGTAATCTTCACAAGCGAAGCTGATTGAGTGACCACTTGCACCAGCACGGCCAGTACGACCGATACGGTGAACGTAATCTTCACAATCGTCCGGTAGGTCGAAGTTGAATACGTGAGTTACTTGAGGAATGTGTAGGCCACGTGCCGCAACGTCAGTTGCAACCAGTAGGTCAACTTCCCCTTTAGTGAATTGCTCAAGGATTTTTTCACGCTTCTTCTGAGGTACATCACCCGTTAGTAGGCCAACACGGTGACCATCAGCGGCTAGGTGACCCCATACAGACTCACACTTGTGCTTAGTATTAGCAAAGATGATTGCACGCTCAGGCCACTCTTCTTCGATCAGCGTTTGCAGCAGCGCCATCTTGTGTTCATTTGATGGGTAGAACAGCTCTTCTTTGATGCGGTGACCTGTCTTACGCTCAGGCTCAACCACAACATGCTCAGGATTGTGCATGTGCTCAAACGCCAACTCTTGTACGCGGTATGAAAGCGTCGCAGAGAACAGCATGTTCAAGCGATCTTTTGGCTCAGGCATACGGCGGAACAAGAATCGGATGTCTTTAATGAAACCAAGATCGAACATACGGTCTGCTTCATCCAGTACAACTGCTTGGATGTGGTTTAGGTTAAATACCTTTTGCTTGTAGAAGTCTATGATACGGCCTGTAGTGCCGATCAGAACGTCTACACCGTCTTCTAGCTTAGCTAACTGCTTATCGTAGCTCTCGCCACCGTAGGCAAGTGCCGCTTTAATACCAGTACTTGCGATAAGAGGCTCAGCATCGTTAAAGATCTGAATCGCTAGCTCGCGCGTCGGAGCCATAATAATCGCACGAGGCTGATTTGGCTTACGACCTTCGTGTTCAGGCGTATTTAGCAGGTGGTTAAAGGTAGCAGTAAGAAACGCGAGCGTTTTACCAGTGCCCGTTTGGGCCTGGCCTGCGATGTCTTGGCCGGTGAGCAGTACCGGCAGCGCCAAGGCTTGAATCGGGGTACAATATTCGAACCCTTTTTTCTCCAATCCTTCAATGACTTGGGCGTTTAAATCCAAATCGGCGAACTTTTGCTCTGTGATATGCGTCTTTTTCATAGCTATAGAATATCAGCTTAAGCTTGCAATACGAAAGTAAATACATTCCAATAGGGCATCTATTTACTGGTTATCATCCAACCAGTTCTAAAAAACACATTGGAGTGGAAGATGAGTGATAAGATTTTGCAGCTTACTGATGAAGGTTTTGATAACGACGTAATCAACGCTGCAGGCCCGGTTCTTGTTGATTTTTGGGCGGAATGGTGTGGTCCATGTAAAATGATTGCGCCGATTCTTGATGAAATCGCCGACGAGTACGAAGGCAAGCTCACTATCGGTAAACTGAATATCGACCAAAACGCGGGTACACCACCTAAGTTTGGTATCCGTGGTATTCCAACGCTACTTCTTTTCAAAGATGGTGGCGTAGCAGCAACTAAAGTTGGTGCTCTGTCTAAAACTCAACTAAAAGAGTTCCTAGACGCGAACCTATAATAGGCAAGCAATAAAAAGAAACCGTGCAGTTAACAAATGCACGGTTTTGTTTTTTCTAAGCTATAGACTAGGCTTAGTTTTAGTGATAATTTATCGCACGTTAATTGAACAAATTTCTCTTCTTGGTCGATCCTGTGACCGAATCCCTCTTAACTAGAAAACAGATCTTATTTTGACTAAACAAGCATCCACCACAATGAATCTTACAGAACTGAAGAACAGACCTGTATCTGAACTTGTTAAACTTGGCGAAAGCCTAGGCCTAGAAAACCTAGCTCGTCTAAGAAAACAGGACATTATCTTCTCTATCCTTAAAGCACACGCGAAAAGTGGTGAAGACATCTTCGGTGATGGTGTTCTAGAAATTCTGCAAGACGGTTTTGGTTTCCTGCGTAGCGCAGACAGCTCATACCTAGCTGGTCCTGACGACATTTACGTATCGCCAAGTCAGATTCGTCGTTTCAACCTACGTACTGGCGACTCAATTGCCGGAAAGATTCGCCCACCAAAAGATGGCGAACGCTACTTTGCACTGCTTAAAGTAAATACGGTAAACCACGACAAACCAGACAACGCTCGTAACAAAATCCTATTTGAAAACCTTACCCCTCTTCACGCTAACGAGCGTATGGTTATGGAGCGCGGTAATGGTTCTACTGAAGACATCACAGCACGTGTACTAGATCTTGCATCACCAATTGGTAAAGGTCAGCGTGGTCTGATTGTTGCTCCGCCTAAAGCGGGTAAGACAATGTTGCTTCAGAACATTGCACAAAGCATTGCTCACAACCACCCAGAGTGTGAGCTAATGGTACTTCTTATCGATGAGCGTCCAGAAGAAGTAACCGAGATGCAACGCCTAGTTAAAGGTGAAGTAGTTGCATCGACTTTCGATGAGCCAGCATCTCGCCACGTACAAGTTGCAGAAATGGTTATCGAGAAAGCGAAACGTCTTGTTGAACACAAGAAAGACGTGGTTATCCTACTTGACTCTATTACTCGTCTAGCACGTGCATACAACACCGTAGTACCTTCATCAGGTAAAGTACTGACTGGTGGTGTGGATGCCAACGCGCTACACCGTCCTAAGCGTTTCTTCGGTGCGGCACGTAACGTAGAAGAGGGGGGTAGCTTGACTATCCTAGCAACAGCACTGGTTGATACTGGTTCTAAGATGGATGAAGTTATCTACGAAGAGTTCAAGGGTACAGGTAACATGGAAATCCACTTGAACCGTAAGATCGCTGAGAAGCGTGTTTTCCCTGCAATCGACTTCAACCGTTCAGGTACTCGTCGTGAAGAACTACTGACGAAGAACGATGAGCTGCAGAAGATGTGGATCCTACGTAAGATTGTTCACCCAATGGGCGAAATCGATGCAATGGAATTCCTAATAGACAAGCTAGCGATGACGAAGACCAACGATGAGTTCTTTGATGCAATGCGTCGTCAATAAGTTTGATATCGTTATCTAGAACGCTTATGAAGCGCTGCCACTGGTAGCGCTTTTTATTTGCATTTTTGGTGAGTAGATTGCAGAATAACCAAAAGTGTTACAAGGAAGTTAAAATGCAACATGGACTGTTGTCGTCAATACTCCTGTCTACTTCACTGTTATTTACACCTGTCAGCACATCATTCGCGACAGAGATGTCTCCTCAAACAGTCGAAATGTGGCTGGAGAATGACCAAGTAAAACAAAAGACCTCAGAGTTTCTAGAATTAGTGATGCGCGATGAAGTGAATTCGTTGCGATTTGCCCTTGAACGTCTTACCTTTCCCCAGCAAGAGGTGGCTCGTTACCAATTGCTCAAAAAGATAGAGCAGCTAGATATAGCTCTCACCCCCAAGATGTCGATCTTTGTAGAGCAACAGCTGGCTATTACACCCACTTACCAAGTTTTAGAACGTGGGGATGGTTATGAATTTACGGTTCCGGCATTCAACTATCCATCCATTGCTAGTCGTCTTATCAAACAGTTCCGCGAAGACCAAAGTACCTTGGTGTTTGTATTAAATGCGGAAAATAAAGATCTCGACTTAAGGTCGTGGCTCTCAGGGGGAGAGCATCAAGTTCAAACGCGTGAAGCATTACTGGTTCGTGAGCTTGATAGTTTGTCTCCAGAGGCGGTCAATTACCTAACGAAACAGTTGACCGAGTCGCCAATTGTAAGTTGGCTGCCATCAACCGAAGTGGTAGTGCGCTTGGCACAAGTCAGCGAAGACCCTGAGGTCTATCAAATCCTGTGGAAGATGAAAGCCGACTATCATAGTCAAGCAGAGCTCGTGCGCTTAGCACAAAGCAAAGAACCTTTTGCATTAGAACAGGTGATGGCAGCGACTAAGAACCCACGCCTGAAAGAAGAAGCGATCACCTTACTCACAAGAGTGAACCCACTTTCGGAAGAGGTAAAAGCATTTCTAGTCTCTCGCATGGCGATAGCAGACGACGCTTCGTTGGTCGCACGTGAGTTAGCCAAACAAGGTCACACGGGTTGGCTACAAGACTTAGTTAACGATAACCCACAAGTGAAAAGCTCTGTAATCCAGAAAGTGCTACCGTAACTGGGTTTTACCTCGCAATAACCTTACTAAAAAGGGGGATCTCAGGATGCCCCTTTTTGTTATACTGCTTGCAGATTAATCAGCATTAGAAGCCCTATGAGTTATAAGGATTTACGCGACTTTATCGATCACCTAGAAGGGATTGGTCAGCTAAAGCGCATTTCTCACCCTGTCGACCCCGATTATGAAATGACAGAGATCAGTGATCGTACATTACGCGCTGGTGGTCCTGCATTGCTATTCGAAAACCCAATTGGCTATAACATGCCTGTGTTGACCAACTTATTTGGTACATCAGAGCGTGTGGCTATCGGTATGGGGCGTCAGGATGTTAAAGAGTTACGCGAAGTAGGTAAGTTACTGGCTTATCTTAAAGAGCCAGAGCCGCCTAAAGGTTTTAAAGATGCGATAGAAAAAATACCGGTCTTTAAACAAGTCTTAAATATGCCAGCCAAGCGCTTGCGTAAAGCGCCGTGCCAAGAGATCGTTTGGCAGGGTGACGAGGTTGATCTCGATAAAGTTCCGGTAATGAGCTGTTGGGCAGATGACGTTGCTCCTCTATTAACTTGGGGCTTGACGGTTACTCGCGGGCCAAATAAGAAACGCCAAAACTTGGGTATCTATCGTCAACAGAAGATAGGTAAGAACAAGATCATCATGCGTTGGCTTGCTCACCGAGGTGGAGCACT
The DNA here is from genome assembly GCF_024347575.1 of Vibrio pelagius. NCBI lineage: Bacteria > Pseudomonadati > Pseudomonadota > Gammaproteobacteria > Vibrionales > Vibrionaceae > Vibrio > Vibrio pelagius. Next base: position 3,087,638 of record NZ_AP025503.1, on the reverse strand, counting down.
CGATCTTCGAGACTGGATGGAGACAAATCCAGGTAAGCCATTCCCAGTATCAGTTGCTTTTGGCGCAGATCCAGCCACCATACTAGGTGCAGTAACACCAGTGCCAGATACGCTCTCTGAGTACGCGTTTGCTGGTCTGCTGCGTGGTAGTAAAACGGAAGTGGTTAAATCGATTAGTAATAATCTAGAAGTGCCAGCCAGCGCAGAGATTGTGATGGAAGGCTATATCGACCCGAATGAGTTTGCTGATGAAGGTCCATATGGTGATCATACGGGTTACTACAATGAGAAAGAAAAACACCATGTGTTTACCATTACTCATATCACCATGCGTAAAGACCCTATTTATCACAGCACCTACACAGGCCGTCCGCCAGATGAGCCTGCAGTATTAGGTGTGGCGCTGAACGAAGTGTTCGTGCCAATTCTGCAAAAGCAGTTCCCTGAAATAGAAGATTTCTACCTACCGCCTGAAGGATGTTCGTACCGAATGGCAGTAGTGACCATGAAGAAACAGTACCCAGGTCATGCAAAGCGCGTGATGATGGGGGTATGGTCTTTCTTACGTCAGTTCATGTACACCAAATTTGTACTGGTATGCGATGAGAGTGTTAATGCACGTGATTGGTCTGAAGTCACTGCAGCGATGGCTGAGCATATGAGTCCTAAGCGTGACACATTGATGATAGAGAGCACGCCTATTGATTCTCTCGACTTTGCATCTCCAGTTGTTGGCTTAGGCTCAAAGATGGGGCTGGATATCACCAAGAAGTGGGATGCCGAGCTTGAACTGTCTCCTGAAGCTTCTGCAGTAAGTGAAGACAAGCCGGTATGCGAGCAAGCACTCCAACAGATTAAGCAAACTCACCCAGAAATCATCGATATCCATCTGCAAAATAACAATAGCAGTATGGTCGTGGTTTCGATTGAGAAAGCGAAGGCGCATCATGCAAAAGAAGTGATGGAAACCATCTGGCAGCAGTTTGCGGATAACAAGTTCGTGATTGTGTGTGATGGCGACGTTAATGTTCGTGATTGGAACGATATTATCTGGGCGATTACCACGCGAATGGATCCGGCGCGCGATACGATTTTTGAATCACAACCTTCTTCACTGTCTCGTATGGGATTGGATGCGACGAATAAGATTCAAGGTCAAGAGTGTCGACGTGAATGGGGTACACCCATTACAAAAGATCCAAAGATTGTCGAAAAAGTTGATAGTATCTGGGGACAACTAGGAATCTTATGAGCTACCAAGTAGTCTTGTATCCAGAAAATATCACCTTCGATATAGAAAAAGGGCAAACGGTGTTGGATGCTGCGCTCAACAGCAATATTAACTTCCCCAACCGTTGCCAAGTCGGCGCTTGTGCGATGTGCATGTGCAAAAAACTAGAAGGGCAAGTCAGTTACCACCTTGAGCCAATGCTTACAGAGAAAGAGCAGCAACAAGGGTGGATCTTCGCTTGCCAAGCAATAGCAGAAAGTAATTTAGCCCTGACCTTTGCTGATTAAAGGTCTGTGAGAGGAATAGCATGACAATTAAATGTAAAGTGAAGTCTATCGAGCCGTTGGCGTGTAACACGTACCAGATTCTACTTCACCCAGAAACACCAGTAGCATTTAAAGCTGGTCAATACCTTATGGTAGAGATGGGCGAGAAAGATAAGCGCCCATTCTCAATTGCGAGCAGCCCTTGCCGTCACGAAGGTGAACTAGAGCTACATATCGGTGCCGCAGAACATAACGCTTACGCTCTTGAAGTAGTAGAAGCAATGCAGAAAGCACTCGCAGAAGACGGTGATATCGCGATCGATGCACCTCACGGTGACGCTTGGGTAAAAGAAGAGAGTGATCGTCCACTATTACTAGTGGCTGGTGGTACTGGTTTCAGCTACGTACGTTCTATTCTTGATCACTGCATCGCTCAGAACAGCCAAAAAGAAATTCACCTGTACTGGGGTGCTAAAGATGAGCGCCAGCTTTACGCGAAAGCAGAGCTAACTGAGATTGCAGAAAAGCACAGCAATGTTCACTTCGTGCCAGTAGTAGAAGACGCACCAGCAGCATGGAGTGGTCAAACGGGTAATGTGCTAGAAGCAATTAATCATAACTTTGAGTCTCTAGCTGATTATGACATCTATATTGCAGGTCGTTTTGAAATGGCTGGCGCTGCAAGAGAGCAATTTACTGAGAAAAAAGATGCGAAGCGCGAGCATATGTATGCTGATGCCTACGCATTTATCTAACTAAAAGCGTATTAATTCGTTCAAAAAGAGAGCAGAAATGCTCTCTTTTTTTTGTTTTGATGAACTATTAGGCAGTTAACCCTTATTTATTCAATTTTTATGAAAAAGTAGTTGCCAAGTTCCAGAGTCTCTCTATAATGCCGCCTCACTGACACGGCAGACGCCACAAGGCTTCAGCAGTAATCAGTAAGACGAAAATTCGAAAGAAATTAATTTTCAAAAAGTGTTTGACACTGAATGTTAATTCGCTAGAATGGCCGTCCACTTTGAGGCGGTAAGCCTCAAAAAAGTAAAGCTCTTTAAAAATTAGAACCTATCAATCTGTGTGGGCACTCGTTGATGAATATCACTAAGTTTGTTTTCGCTTTTATAAGCAAAGGCAAACAGATACTTCGGTATCAAAATGATTTCAGTGAACTGAGTGACCAATTAAGACTTCGGTCTTAGCACAGTCAATTCACTATCGTTAGATAGAATCAGTATTCATTGAGTCGACAAAATCTTAAATTGAAGAGTTTGATCATGGCTCAGATTGAACGCTGGCGGCAGGCCTAACACATGCAAGTCGAGCGGAAACGAGTTGTCTGAACCTTCGGGGAACGATAACGGCGTCGAGCGGCGGACGGGTGAGTAATGCCTAGGAAATTGCCTTGATGTGGGGGATAACCATTGGAAACGATGGCTAATACCGCATGATGCCTACGGGCCAAAGAGGGGGACCTTCGGGCCTCTCGCGTCAAGATATGCCTAGGTGGGATTAGCTAGTTGGTGAGGTAATGGCTCACCAAGGCGACGATCCCTAGCTGGTCTGAGAGGATGATCAGCCACACTGGAACTGAGACACGGTCCAGACTCCTACGGGAGGCAGCAGTGGGGAATATTGCACAATGGGCGCAAGCCTGATGCAGCCATGCCGCGTGTATGAAGAAGGCCTTCGGGTTGTAAAGTACTTTCAGCAGTGAGGAAGGGGGTGTCGTTAATAGCGGCATTTCTTGACGTTAGCTGCAGAAGAAGCACCGGCTAACTCCGTGCCAGCAGCCGCGGTAATACGGAGGGTGCGAGCGTTAATCGGAATTACTGGGCGTAAAGCGCATGCAGGTGGTTTGTTAAGTCAGATGTGAAAGCCCGGGGCTCAACCTCGGAACTGCATTTGAAACTGGCAAACTAGAGTACTGTAGAGGGGGGTAGAATTTCAGGTGTAGCGGTGAAATGCGTAGAGATCTGAAGGAATACCAGTGGCGAAGGCGGCCCCCTGGACAGATACTGACACTCAGATGCGAAAGCGTGGGGAGCAAACAGGATTAGATACCCTGGTAGTCCACGCCGTAAACGATGTCTACTTGGAGGTTGTGGCCTTGAGCCGTGGCTTTCGGAGCTAACGCGTTAAGTAGACCGCCTGGGGAGTACGGTCGCAAGATTAAAACTCAAATGAATTGACGGGGGCCCGCACAAGCGGTGGAGCATGTGGTTTAATTCGATGCAACGCGAAGAACCTTACCTACTCTTGACATCCAGAGAACTTTCCAGAGATGGATTGGTGCCTTCGGGAACTCTGAGACAGGTGCTGCATGGCTGTCGTCAGCTCGTGTTGTGAAATGTTGGGTTAAGTCCCGCAACGAGCGCAACCCTTATCCTTGTTTGCCAGCACTTCGGGTGGGAACTCCAGGGAGACTGCCGGTGATAAACCGGAGGAAGGTGGGGACGACGTCAAGTCATCATGGCCCTTACGAGTAGGGCTACACACGTGCTACAATGGCGCATACAGAGGGCAGCCAACTCGCGAGAGTGAGCGAATCCCAAAAAGTGCGTCGTAGTCCGGATTGGAGTCTGCAACTCGACTCCATGAAGTCGGAATCGCTAGTAATCGTAGATCAGAATGCTACGGTGAATACGTTCCCGGGCCTTGTACACACCGCCCGTCACACCATGGGAGTGGGCTGCAAAAGAAGTGGGTAGTTTAACCTTCGGGAGGACGCTCACCACTTTGTGGTTCATGACTGGGGTGAAGTCGTAACAAGGTAGCCCTAGGGGAACCTGGGGCTGGATCACCTCCTTATACGAAGATATTCACGATAAGTGTCCACACAGATTGATGGTTTTGAAGCGTAAGCTTCGAGCTATTATTGCTCTTTAACAATTTGGAAAGCTGACTGATTTAAATAACAGAGTTATTTAAATCAAATTAAAAGTTCTCAATGTTTATCTGCTCTTATTTATTAAGAACAGTAAACACAACACAAACACATTCAAGTGTCTTGTATTCGAATCAATGTTTACATTGATTCACCATTGAGTCCGGCAAACACGTAATAAGAACTAACCCTTCTTGTTACAACCAAAAACCTTGGTTGCTATTTTGTCTTCACTTTGAAAAGTGAAAGCAAACAGTCATCAACTCGAAACCTCTTCGGGTTGTATGGTTAAGTGACTAAGCGTACACGGTGGATGCCTTGGCAGTCAGAGGCGATGAAGGACGTATTAACTTGCGATAAGCCCAGATTAGGTAGTAAAAACCTTTTGAGTCTGGGATTTCCGAATGGGGAAACCCACTTACATAAGTAAGTATCTTGTTGTGAATACATAGCAACAAGAGGCAAACCGGGGGAACTGAAACATCTAAGTACCCCGAGGAAGAGAAATCAACCGAGATTCCGAAAGTAGCGGCGAGCGAAATTGGATTAGCCCTTAAGCTTTTAATGATGCAGGTGAAGGCTCTGGAAAGTGCCGCAATAAAGGGTGATAGCCCCGTAACCGACACATCATAATCAGTGAAATCGAGTAGGGCGGGACACGTGATATCCTGTCTGAATATGGGGGGACCATCCTCCAAGGCTAAATACTACTGACTGACCGATAGTGAACCAGTACCGTGAGGGAAAGGCGAAAAGAACCCCTGTGAGGGGAGTGAAATAGAACCTGAAACCGTGTACGTACAAGCAGTAGGAGCACCTTCGTGGTGTGACTGCGTACCTTTTGTATAATGGGTCAGCGACTTATATTCAGTGGCAAGGTTAACCGTTTAGGGGAGCCGTAGGGAAACCGAGTCTTAACTGGGCGTTCAGTCTCTGGATATAGACCCGAAACCAGGTGATCTAGCCATGGGCAGGTTGAAGGTTGAGTAACATCAACTGGAGGACCGAACCGACTAATGTTGAAAAATTAGCGGATGACTTGTGGCTAGGGGTGAAAGGCCAATCAAACCTGGAGATAGCTGGTTCTCCCCGAAAGCTATTTAGGTAGCGCCTCGGACGAATACTACTGGGGGTAGAGCACTGTTAAGGCTAGGGGGTCATCCCGACTTACCAACCCTTTGCAAACTCCGAATACCAGTAAGTACTATCCGGGAGACACACGGCGGGTGCTAACGTCCGTCGTGGAGAGGGAAACAACCCAGACCGCCAGCTAAGGTCCCAAAGTATAGCTAAGTGGGAAACGATGTGGGAAGGCTCAGACAGCCAGGATGTTGGCTTAGAAGCAGCCATCATTTAAAGAAAGCGTAATAGCTCACTGGTCGAGTCGGCCTGCGCGGAAGATGTAACGGGGCTAAGCTATACACCGAAGCTGCGGCTGCACACTTTAGTGTGCGGGGTAGGGGAGCGTTCTGTAAGCCGTTGAAGGTGGTCTGTAAGGGCTGCTGGAGGTATCAGAAGTGCGAATGCTGACATGAGTAACGATAAAGGGAGTGAAAAACTCCCTCGCCGGAAGACCAAGGGTTCCTGTCCAACGTTAATCGGGGCAGGGTAAGTCGACCCCTAAGGCGAGGCCGAAAGGCGTAGTCGATGGGAAACGGGTTAATATTCCCGTACTTCTTACAATTGCGATGGGGGGACGGAGAAGGCTAGGTGGGCCTGGCGACGGTTGTCCAGGTTCAAGTACGTAGGCGGAAGGTTTAGGTAAATCCGGACTTTCTTAACGCTGAGATACGATGTCGAGCCACTACGGTGGTGAAGTCATTGATGCCATGCTTCCAGGAAAAGCCTCTAAGCTTCAGATTGTAAGGAATCGTACCCCAAACCGACACAGGTGGTCGGGTAGAGAATACCAAGGCGCTTGAGAGAACTCGGGTGAAGGAACTAGGCAAAATGGTACCGTAACTTCGGGAGAAGGTACGCTCTTATCGGTGAAGTCCCTCGCGGATGGAGCTGACGAGAGTCGCAGATACCAGGTGGCTGCAACTGTTTATTAAAAACACAGCACTGTGCAAAATCGTAAGATGACGTATACGGTGTGACGCCTGCCCGGTGCCGGAAGGTTAATTGATGGGGTTAGACTTCGGTCGAAGCTCTTGATCGAAGCCCCGGTAAACGGCGGCCGTAACTATAACGGTCCTAAGGTAGCGAAATTCCTTGTCGGGTAAGTTCCGACCTGCACGAATGGCGTAATGATGGCCACGCTGTCTCCACCCGAGACTCAGTGAAATTGAAATCGCTGTGAAGATGCAGTGTACCCGCGGCTAGACGGAAAGACCCCGTGAACCTTTACTACAGCTTGGCACTGAACATTGACCCTACATGTGTAGGATAGGTGGGAGACTTTGAAACCGCGTCGCTAGATGTGGTGGAGTCGTCCTTGAAATACCACCCTTGTAGTGTTGATGTTCTAACGTTGGTCCCTGAATCGGGATTACGGACAGTGCCTGGTGGGTAGTTTGACTGGGGCGGTCTCCTCCCAAAGAGTAACGGAGGAGCACGAAGGTGGGCTAATCACGGTTGGACATCGTGAGGTTAGTGCAATGGCATAAGCCCGCTTGACTGCGAGAATGACAATTCGAGCAGGTGCGAAAGCAGGTCATAGTGATCCGGTGGTTCTGAATGGAAGGGCCATCGCTCAACGGATAAAAGGTACTCCGGGGATAACAGGCTGATACCGCCCAAGAGTTCATATCGACGGCGGTGTTTGGCACCTCGATGTCGGCTCATCACATCCTGGGGCTGAAGTCGGTCCCAAGGGTATGGCTGTTCGCCATTTAAAGTGGTACGCGAGCTGGGTTTAGAACGTCGTGAGACAGTTCGGTCCCTATCTGCCGTGGGCGTTGGAAGATTGAAGGGGGCTGCTCCTAGTACGAGAGGACCGGAGTGGACGAACCTCTGGTGTTCGGGTTGTCATGCCAATGGCATTGCCCGGTAGCTAAGTTCGGAATCGATAACCGCTGAAAGCATCTAAGCGGGAAGCGAGCCCTGAGATGAGTCTTCCCTGGCGCTTTAAGCGTCCTAAAGGGTTGTTCAAGACTAGAACGTTGATAGGCAGGGTGTGTAAGCGCTGTGAGGCGTTGAGCTAACCTGTACTAATTGCCCGTGAGGCTTAACCATACAACACCCAAGGGGTTTTGATGGACTCAAAGATACAAACGCTTGAATGAGTTTGAAGAGAACAAGAAACAGCTTTCCAGATTACTTTTCTGAAAGAAAATCAGAGAAGAAAGAATTTGCTTGGCGACCATAGCGTTGTGGACCCACCTGATTCCATGCCGAACTCAGAAGTGAAACGCAATAGCGCCGATGGTAGTGTGGGGCTTCCCCATGTGAGAGTAGGACATCGCCAGGCTCCTATTTATTTTCACTTTTCAAAAGTGAAGACAAAAGGTTCGACTTTGCTTAGTCACTAAGCAAGTCACCATAAAGTTCTAATCTTTTTTAGAGTTTTATGTTGACTTACAGAGTCAATCGCGTATTATACGCATCCGCTTCAGCGCTAAAGCGTTGATAGCAAAGCTCTTTAACAATTTAAACCTATCAATCTGTGTGGGCACTCGTTGATGAATATCAAAAATTGATTCTTAGGAATCAAAATGATTTCAATGAACTGAGTGACCAATTAAGACTTCGGTCTTAGCACAGTCAATTCACTATCGTTAGATAGAATCAGTATTCATTGAGTCAACAAAATCTTAAATTGAAGAGTTTGATCATGGCTCAGATTGAACGCTGGCGGCAGGCCTAACACATGCAAGTCGAGCGGAAACGAGTTATCTGAACCTTCGGGGAACGATAACGGCGTCGAGCGGCGGACGGGTGAGTAATGCCTAGGAAATTGCCTTGATGTGGGGGATAACCATTGGAAACGATGGCTAATACCGCATGATGCCTACGGGCCAAAGAGGGGGACCTTCGGGCCTCTCGCGTCAAGATATGCCTAGGTGGGATTAGCTAGTTGGTGAGGTAATGGCTCACCAAGGCGACGATCCCTAGCTGGTCTGAGAGGATGATCAGCCACACTGGAACTGAGACACGGTCCAGACTCCTACGGGAGGCAGCAGTGGGGAATATTGCACAATGGGCGCAAGCCTGATGCAGCCATGCCGCGTGTATGAAGAAGGCCTTCGGGTTGTAAAGTACTTTCAGCAGTGAGGAAGGGGGTGTCGTTAATAGCGGCATTTCTTGACGTTAGCTGCAGAAGAAGCACCGGCTAACTCCGTGCCAGCAGCCGCGGTAATACGGAGGGTGCGAGCGTTAATCGGAATTACTGGGCGTAAAGCGCATGCAGGTGGTTTGTTAAGTCAGATGTGAAAGCCCGGGGCTCAACCTCGGAACTGCATTTGAAACTGGCAAACTAGAGTACTGTAGAGGGGGGTAGAATTTCAGGTGTAGCGGTGAAATGCGTAGAGATCTGAAGGAATACCAGTGGCGAAGGCGGCCCCCTGGACAGATACTGACACTCAGATGCGAAAGCGTGGGGAGCAAACAGGATTAGATACCCTGGTAGTCCACGCCGTAAACGATGTCTACTTGGAGGTTGTGGCCTTGAGCCGTGGCTTTCGGAGCTAACGCGTTAAGTAGACCGCCTGGGGAGTACGGTCGCAAGATTAAAACTCAAATGAATTGACGGGGGCCCGCACAAGCGGTGGAGCATGTGGTTTAATTCGATGCAACGCGAAGAACCTTACCTACTCTTGACATCCAGAGAACTTTCCAGAGATGGATTGGTGCCTTCGGGAACTCTGAGACAGGTGCTGCATGGCTGTCGTCAGCTCGTGTTGTGAAATGTTGGGTTAAGTCCCGCAACGAGCGCAACCCTTATCCTTGTTTGCCAGCACTTCGGGTGGGAACTCCAGGGAGACTGCCGGTGATAAACCGGAGGAAGGTGGGGACGACGTCAAGTCATCATGGCCCTTACGAGTAGGGCTACACACGTGCTACAATGGCGCATACAGAGGGCGGCCAACTTGCGAGAGTGAGCGAATCCCAAAAAGTGCGTCGTAGTCCGGATTGGAGTCTGCAACTCGACTCCATGAAGTCGGAATCGCTAGTAATCGTAGATCAGAATGCTACGGTGAATACGTTCCCGGGCCTTGTACACACCGCCCGTCACACCATGGGAGTGGGCTGCAAAAGAAGTGGGTAGTTTAACCTTCGGGAGGACGCTCACCACTTTGTGGTTCATGACTGGGGTGAAGTCGTAACAAGGTAGCCCTAGGGGAACCTGGGGCTGGATCACCTCCTTATACGAAGATATTCACGATAAGTGTCCACACAGATTGATACGGTTTAGAAAGTTAAGAGACGATATTGGGTCTGTAGCTCAGCTGGTTAGAGCGCTCGCCTGATAAGCGGGAGGTCGGTGGTTCAAGTCCACTCAGACCCACCACTATCTTTTCCCAGAGATAGCGGTCAATATCGATTTCGTTGGGGCTATAGCTCAGCTGGGAGAGCGCCTGCCTTGCACGCAGGAGGTCAGCAGTTCGATCCTGCTTAGCTCCACCATCTTTAAGCGCATTAGCGATAGTGTTTTTAAACATGGTTTCGAAAGAAACTTGCTCTTTAACAATTTGGAAAGCTGACTGATTTAAATAACAGAGTTATTTAAATCAAATTAAAAGTTCTCAATGTTTATCTTTTATTAGATAAACACAACACAAACACATTCAAGTGTCTTGTATTCGAATCAATGTTTACATTGATTCACCATTGAGTCCGGCAAACACGTAATAAGAACTAACCCTTCTTGTTACAACCAAAAACCTTGGTTGCTATTTTGTCTTCACTTTGAAAAGTGAAAGCAAACAGTCATCAACTCGAAACCTCTTCGGGTTGTATGGTTAAGTGACTAAGCGTACACGGTGGATGCCTTGGCAGTCAGAGGCGATGAAGGACGTATTAACTTGCGATAAGCCCAGATTAGGTAGTAAAAACCTTTTGAGTCTGGGATTTCCGAATGGGGAAACCCACTTACATAAGTAAGTATCTTGTTGTGAATACATAGCAGCAAGAGGCAAACCGGGGGAACTGAAACATCTAAGTACCCCGAGGAAGAGAAATCAACCGAGATTCCGAAAGTAGCGGCGAGCGAAATTGGATTAGCCCTTAAGCTTTTAATGATGCAGGTGAAGGCTCTGGAAAGTGCCGCAATAAAGGGTGATAGCCCCGTAACCGACACATCATAATCAGTGAAATCGAGTAGGGCGGGACACGTGATATCCTGTCTGAATATGGGGGGACCATCCTCCAAGGCTAAATACTACTGACTGACCGATAGTGAACCAGTACCGTGAGGGAAAGGCGAAAAGAACCCCTGTGAGGGGAGTGAAATAGAACCTGAAACCGTGTACGTACAAGCAGTAGGAGCACCTTCGTGGTGTGACTGCGTACCTTTTGTATAATGGGTCAGCGACTTATATTCAGTGGCAAGGTTAACCGTTTAGGGGAGCCGTAGGGAAACCGAGTCTTAACTGGGCGTTCAGTCTCTGGATATAGACCCGAAACCAGGTGATCTAGCCATGGGCAGGTTGAAGGTTGAGTAACATCAACTGGAGGACCGAACCGACTAATGTTGAAAAATTAGCGGATGACTTGTGGCTAGGGGTGAAAGGCCAATCAAACCTGGAGATAGCTGGTTCTCCCCGAAAGCTATTTAGGTAGCGCCTCGGACGAATACTACTGGGGGTAGAGCACTGTTAAGGCTAGGGGGTCATCCCGACTTACCAACCCTTTGCAAACTCCGAATACCAGTAAGTACTATCCGGGAGACACACGGCGGGTGCTAACGTCCGTCGTGGAGAGGGAAACAACCCAGACCGCCAGCTAAGGTCCCAAAGTATAGCTAAGTGGGAAACGATGTGGGAAGGCTCAGACAGCCAGGATGTTGGCTTAGAAGCAGCCATCATTTAAAGAAAGCGTAATAGCTCACTGGTCGAGTCGGCCTGCGCGGAAGATGTAACGGGGCTAAGCTATACACCGAAGCTGCGGCTGCACACTTTAGTGTGCGGGGTAGGGGAGCGTTCTGTAAGCCGTTGAAGGTGGTCTGTAAGGGCTGCTGGAGGTATCAGAAGTGCGAATGCTGACATGAGTAACGATAAAGGGAGTGAAAAACTCCCTCGCCGGAAGACCAAGGGTTCCTGTCCAACGTTAATCGGGGCAGGGTAAGTCGACCCCTAAGGCGAGGCCGAAAGGCGTAGTCGATGGGAAACGGGTTAATATTCCCGTACTTCTTACAATTGCGATGGGGGGACGGAGAAGGCTAGGTGGGCCTGGCGACGGTTGTCCAGGTTCAAGTACGTAGGCGGAAGGTTTAGGTAAATCCGGACTTTCTTAACGCTGAGATACGATGTCGAGCCACTACGGTGGTGAAGTCATTGATGCCATGCTTCCAGGAAAAGCCTCTAAGCTTCAGATTGTAAGGAATCGTACCCCAAACCGACACAGGTGGTCGGGTAGAGAATACCAAGGCGCTTGAGAGAACTCGGGTGAAGGAACTAGGCAAAATGGTACCGTAACTTCGGGAGAAGGTACGCTCTTATCGGTGAAGTCCCTCGCGGATGGAGCTGACGAGAGTCGCAGATACCAGGTGGCTGCAACTGTTTATTAAAAACACAGCACTGTGCAAAATCGTAAGATGACGTATACGGTGTGACGCCTGCCCGGTGCCGGAAGGTTAATTGATGGGGTTAGACTTCGGTCGAAGCTCTTGATCGAAGCCCCGGTAAACGGCGGCCGTAACTATAACGGTCCTAAGGTAGCGAAATTCCTTGTCGGGTAAGTTCCGACCTGCACGAATGGCGTAATGATGGCCACGCTGTCTCCACCCGAGACTCAGTGAAATTGAAATCGCTGTGAAGATGCAGTGTACCCGCGGCTAGACGGAAAGACCCCGTGAACCTTTACTACAGCTTGGCACTGAACATTGACCCTACATGTGTAGGATAGGTGGGAGACTTTGAAACCGCGTCGCTAGATGTGGTGGAGTCGTCCTTGAAATACCACCCTTGTAGTGTTGATGTTCTAACGTTGGTCCCTGAATCGGGATTACGGACAGTGCCTGGTGGGTAGTTTGACTGGGGCGGTCTCCTCCCAAAGAGTAACGGAGGAGCACGAAGGTGGGCTAATCACGGTTGGACATCGTGAGGTTAGTGCAATGGCATAAGCCCGCTTGACTGCGAGAATGACAATTCGAGCAGGTGCGAAAGCAGGTCATAGTGATCCGGTGGTTCTGAATGGAAGGGCCATCGCTCAACGGATAAAAGGTACTCCGGGGATAACAGGCTGATACCGCCCAAGAGTTCATATCGACGGCGGTGTTTGGCACCTCGATGTCGGCTCATCACATCCTGGGGCTGAAGTCGGTCCCAAGGGTATGGCTGTTCGCCATTTAAAGTGGTACGCGAGCTGGGTTTAGAACGTCGTGAGACAGTTCGGTCCCTATCTGCCGTGGGCGTTGGAAGATTGAAGGGGGCTGCTCCTAGTACGAGAGGACCGGAGTGGACGAACCTCTGGTGTTCGGGTTGTCATGCCAATGGCATTGCCCGGTAGCTAAGTTCGGAATCGATAACCGCTGAAAGCATCTAAGCGGGAAGCGAGCCCTGAGATGAGTCTTCCCTGGCGCTTTAAGCGTCCTAAAGGGTTGTTCAAGACTAGAACGTTGATAGGCAGGGTGTGTAAGCGCTGTGAGGCGTTGAGCTAACCTGTACTAATTGCCCGTGAGGCTTAACCATACAACACCCAAGGGGTTTTGATGGACTCAAAGATACAAACGCTTGAATGAGTTTGAGAGAACAAGAAACAGCTTTCCAGATTACTTTTCTGAAAGAAAATCAGAGAAGAAAGAATTTGCTTGGCGACCATAGCGTTGTGGACCCACCTGATTCCATGCCGAACTCAGAAGTGAAACGCAATAGCGCCGATGGTAGTGTGGGGCTTCCCCATGTGAGAGTAGGACATCGCCAGGCTTTAATTTTGGAACCACGTCTAAAGACGTGTTTACCACTGCGGAGTGGTAGTTCAGTTGGTTAGAATACCGGCCTGTCACGCCGGGGGTCGCGGGTTCGAGTCCCGTCCACTCCGCCACTTATATTAAGCCCAAGCATAACTGCTTGGGCTTTTTTACGTTTGAATAACTGTATTCGCCCTTCGGTCGAAAGAGTCCCGGTTGCCCGCAACCCCGGCCACTACGCCACTTATCAGAAAGCCTAGTCTTACGACTAGGCTTTCGTCGTTTCTGGGGATAGGTATTTTGGTCTTCGACCAACGAGTCCCGGTCGCTTGCGACCCCAGCCTTCCGCCACTTATACTAAGCCCAAGTATAACTGCTTGGGCTTTTTTACGTTTGAATTATTGTATTCACCCTTCGGTCGAAAGAGTCCCGCAAAAGGTTTACCCGTTGTCCGCAACCAAGGCCACTCCACCATTTGTTAGAAAGCCTAGTCTTGCGACTAGGTTTTTGTCGTTTCTAGGGAGAGTTATTTGGGGATTCGACTAACAAATCCCAGCCACTTAAGAACCATATTATGTATTAAGGAGTATCTTTAGATTTAGATATAGCTGTGATTGTTGGCGTCTATACAATCTATACATATGGTAGCTCGCCATTTCTAAGCCACATATTCCACCTAGTTCTCAGCTAGACTCTCTTTCTGCTTAGCGCTTTAACTAATAGTAAAGTCGTCGTCATTCCCTAGACTGACGAAGGAAGGAGTAGGGAATCTAAACTCTTACAGATATATAGAGTAAATTTCAAAGATAGATTAGTCGCGTAAGAAGTAAAACACCCAGTAATGGTTAGGTAGTAAACCAAGGGTTACTTGCTATTTATCTTTTCGATATAGGCAAAGATATCTTTTACATCCTTCTCATTTAAGACGGAATTCCAAGCGGGCATACTTTCATTACCATTTAACACGGTGTCGATGAGTTCTGCTTCGCTTTCAAACCAAGAATTTAAACCATCATAAATGTTCGAGGGCTGCTCTGGGAGCGCTTTTCCCGCAATACCATCACCATGGCCAAGATCGCCATGGCAGGACACGCAGAGAGTCTTATAGGAGTTCTCACCAGCTTCTATATCTAAGTTAGCTGCGTATGTATTGATGCCAATAAAGCTAGTAAGTAATAGGGTGGCGAACTTTGACATGATGACTCTCACTCATGGTGTAATTTGGGAATGAAGTAAGAGTACGATAGGTGGTATGAATATTATCTGAATGAAATGTACAAAAAAGCCGATGCATCTCAGCATCGGCTTTATGGTGTTGTCTTTACGTTTGCTATGCTGACTTCACTAAGCCTAAAGCCTTACGTGAAACCTCATGGGCAGCTTTGGTTAGGTTCTGTTTCTCAAGAGCATCAGACAGGTAACCATAATCTGAAACGTTAGAACGCAACTCTAGCGCTTTTTCAAAGTGTGCTTGCGCTTCTGTCCACTTTTGCTCTCTTAGGTAGAACTGCGCCAGAGCACTGTGGGCTTCTGCGTTGCTATCATCTTTCTTCACTGCTTTTTCTAGCATAACAACCACTGGGTGGTGGTCGGCTAGGTTAAGTTCTGGAAGTAATGTGTACAGCTCGTTTGATTCGCTCTTAGCAATGTTCTCTTTGATGACGGTGAATGCTTCTGAGTCTGCCTTACGAGCAATTAACTGTTTAACAAAACAAGAGACAAGGTGTGTACTTTGTTTTTGCTTGCGAGATAGCTTATTCCAGTGACTGATAAGCCCCTCGCTACCCTGTTGTTTGGCGACATCGTGCAGTAGACCACATTGTGCTTTTTGCTCTAACGCGACTTGTTCTTCAGCTGTGATTAGCTTGCTTTTAACCAATTTAGGCGTCAGTTCAATCAGAGGCTGCCATAACTTCAGCTCAACGTAAGTTGTCTTTAATAGACCAAGAACAGCAGTGTTGCTTGGATAGGTGCCTTTTAGGGTCGACAGAGTATCAAACGCAGCTTCAAAGTTTCTCTCACTGATCTGCTGCTTAGCTTTAGTTAGTTCAACAGCAAGCTGAGAGTTCTCTTGTTGGCTAGCAAGTTCGATGTACTTATCACGCTCATCTTTATTGCCTTGCTCGTGTGCTGCTTGTGACGCCACTAGATAACAGAGTAGCGGCATGTCGTGGTGATTAGCCCAGCGCGTTACTTTTTTCTCCGCGCCTTTCCAATCACCTTCAAGCAGTTTAACGATACCTTCATTGGTGTAACGACGTGAACGTTTTTGCTTACGCACACTGAACCAGTTCCACGTGGTAGAACTTGCGTATACCATCTTCTTAAATAGGTACTCAAGACCAAAGAGTGCGGCTAATAGCGCGATAACAAAGATAACCAAGGTAGTCACACTCATCTCTATTGTTTTATTGGCAATAGAGATCAGAACGTAACCTTGTTGTCCTGAGAACTGTGTACCGACAAATAGACCGGCACCAAGGACTAAGAAAAGAAATATCCAACGAATCATTATTGCTCCTCCTTGCTCGTCATTGTCGTGACTTCACGACGTAGACGGTCACGAATGACATCTGAAAGAGAGCTTTGAGACTCAAGCTTCACTGGGTATTTTACCGTGATGTTTTGTTCGCTCAGTTGCTTGATGGCTTTCTCAAACTCGATGACCGAGTTGTTGTCTTGGTTCAGGTATGCTGTTGACCACTCGTTTGCCGTTTCTAGTGCAGCGGTATAGATGTCACCTTGCTCTTTGTAAACCGCGCGGATTGCTGTCTCAAGTTTACCTTTGATGTTTTCTCTTAAGTAAAAGTGTTGCTCTGGAGAAAGTAGGGGTACTACATCACCATCACGGCTACGGAAAGTGATGAAGTTGCCTGAGAAATCTTTTAGTGAAGTCATCAGGTTGGTTTGCCAGTCGTTGATGTCACCAGAAACCACTTCTTTTGTCTGTTCTGGTGCTTCAGGCAAGATTGCATTTGCCAGCGGTAGAGTGTCGACTTGTTGTTGCAGGCTGGTTAGGCGTAGCACTAAGCCGTCACGATCGATCAGTGGGATAGTGCGAAGCTTAGTAATATCGTTCGCCATAGATTGGCGCAGTGACACTAGACTTGGATCGTTCAGTGCCGCAATGCGTTGGTCAGCACTTTCCATTAATTTAGTTGCACTGACAGCGTCGTGCTCTAAGAACAACTTGCGCCCTGCTAGTTTTACTAGGTAGTCTGCTTCTGCAAGTAACCAATCATTTGGTCTGCGACCTTTCACGTCAGCGACAGCAAGCTGCAGGCTTTGAATGCTTTGCTCTTGTTGAGCTTGTACAACCTGTGTTTTTTGCACAGCTTGAGACGCCTCTTGAATGGTCTCTTGCTTCACAGCTTGTAGGTCTTTGTTAACGGCCGATTGGGTATTTTCCAACTGAGATTGAAGGGATGCAATTTGCGCCGAGTATTCAGCATTTTTTTGCTGCATTTGGAAAGCGATACCGCCACTGAAGATAATAGAGATTGCGATGGCAATCGCACCAAACTTAACGCCGCGTTTGCCTTGTTTTTCAGCTTTGGCGATTAGCTCATTTTCTTCCGATGTAACTTCAGACTTGGTTTGTGGCTCTTCTGGTTTTGGGGTCTCTGTTTTTACCTCTTCTGAACTCTCAGAGACAACATCATCTTGAACTACTGGCTGAGTTTCTGGACTTTTTTCAGGTTCAATATGCTCATTATTTTTTTTGCTTGTCATGCTTATTTCCTGTTTCTAGCTAAGGCTGGAGAGCAGCCAGTAATATTGGGTTTGTCGCACTTGTCGTATTCGTAACTGTTGAATACCCAAGCTGTTGGGCTCGTTCTGCAATGCGTTGGCTTGGGACAAACAGATGTCTTGTGAAAAGCCAATTCGAATACTCATCAGGTGCATTGGCGGTAAGGTATTCCAATTGCTCCTGACTGGTGATGACAATTTTTGAAATCTTTTGTTCAACCCATAGAGGGTAAGTATTGTGGTGCTTTATCGGAATATATTCTCTACGGTAGGTCTCACAATAAGAGACTCGTGCTCCCTGATTGACTAGAGATTCGCGTATAAGCTCGCGACCACCGTTTCCACGCAGTATTAAGATCGCCTTTTTTTGCACGTTTCTCAGCTCTGGTAGCTTAAGAAGGTGCTCACTATCACTCACTTGTGGGTAGTTTACTTTTTGTTTACAAGCTTTGCTTAAAATGTGCGCGGTTTTTTGACCAACGCCAAGATATAGAGCGGAACTGGGCCAACTTTGGTTACTTTGTGCGAGAATTCGTTGAGCCGAGGTCACGGCGTGTTGACTGACAGCAATGATAATATCGCTGCTTTGTAACAGATCAGAAAGCGGTTCGGAGGGAGAGTTGTCAACGATGCGAATCAGTGGATGATGGATCGCAGTGATTCCATCATCCACTAGCTGTTGGCAAAGCGCTTGCCCTTCAAGACCAGGGCGAGTTACCAACACCGTCATGATTAGTCTTGGTCAGCGTAAAGCTTGGTTAGGATTTCACGTGCACCATCATCAAGAAGCTGATTGGCAAGCTTAACACCAAGTGCTTCTGCGTCTTTACGTGGGCCTTTGATTTCACCGCGTACCATTTTTGAACCGTCTGGTTCGCCAACAAGTGCACGTAACCAGATGTCATCACCGTCGAGTAGTGAGTAACTACCGATTGGCACCTGACAACCGCCTTCTAGAGTTAGGTTCATTGCACGCTCACACAGTACGCGATCAGCCGTATCTTGGTGATTTAACGGCTCTAGCAGTTTGATTAATCGTTCATCATCCAAACGACATTCGATACCAACAGCGCCTTGACCAACAGCCGGAAGAGACTGTTCTGGTTCAATGAAGCTGCGGATACGCTCTTCTAGCTCTAGACGTTTTAGGCCTGCGGCAGCAAGGATGATTGCGTCGTATTGGCCATCATCGAGTTTGCCTAAGCGCGTGCCAACGTTGCCGCGCAACTCTTTGATTACAAGATCTGGGCGAGACTCCATAAGTTGGCACTGACGGCGCAGACTACATGTACCAACAACAGCACCTTGAGGTAGCTCATCAATGTTGTTGTAGGTGTTAGATACGAAAGCGTCGCGTGGGTCTTCACGCTCACAGATCGTCACCAGACCCAAGCCTTCAGGGAAGTCGACCGGTACATCTTTCATTGAGTGAACCGCAAGGTCTGCACGGCCTTCTAGCATCGCGACTTCAAGCTCTTTTACGAACAGGCCTTTACCGCCAACTTTCGCCAACGGTGTATCGAGAATGATGTCGCCTTTAGTAACCATGGTCACTAACTCAACTTCTAAACCAGGGTGCGCAGCTTGAAGGGCATCCCTTACAAAGTAGGCTTGCCAAAGAGCAAGTGGGCTTTTTCGAGTGGCGATACGGATTGGAGTTGATTGTGTCATGGTGATTCCGATATGAGTCTGTAATAGACTAATCCTAACACTCTGTGATGAAAATTCTTACTGTTAGATCATTGCGAGCTTTGATAGATAAAGGAATTTCATTACTTCACCAAAATAGTGTGATTAGTATCTCATTTGAAACATGGGCTATTATTAGAAATAGTCAATAAAGAGGACACTACCATGCCGTGGATTTAGCGTTTTACCTAGATGAACAAAGGTGGCAGCATCGTCAGCTTTGCTTTACCATTAAAGGTAAAAGTGTTAAATTGATCACGTTTTGTTGTTGCTTTCGTTCAGTAACTAAACAGAAGTGCATTTAATCTCAACCAAGGACTTACCTTGCAGGCATACACTCAGACTTTGATTCAGCGATTGGATAATCTAAATCAACAGCGCATTGATCGTGCGTTGGCGTTGATGGATTTGCAAAGTCAGCGCGTATTCCATCTTATCCCTGCACTGCTTCACTACAATCACCCAATGATGCCTGGTTTTTATGACCAACAAGTTCCTTTTGGAATTCGTAGCTTCACGCCTAATGAATTCCAAAAGCAATTTGTCGAAGATACCGAGCTGACGTTAGGCGGTAAGCTCACCGAAACGAATAACCCTGAGATCCTTGGTCTCTACACCATGGGTAGTACATCTTCTATTGGTCAAAGTACTTCGAGTGACCTTGATATCTGGGTGTGTGTATCACCGGATATGGATGGTGGTGCTCGCGATAGTTTGACCAACAAGTGTCTATTGATCACCGATTGGGCTCAGACGCTTGGCGTTGAAGCTAACTTCTTCCTAATGGATGAGCAGCGCTTCCGCTCGAACTATTCCGAAGAGATGACCGGTGATAACTGCGGTTCTTCTCAGCATCTACTGCTGCTGGATGAGTTCTACCGTTCGGCGGTGCGTTTGGCTGGCCAACGCCTACTTTGGCAGATCATTCCTCCAGAAATGGAAGAGTGTTACGACGAGTATGTCCATGACCTTTGTAACAAGGGTTACATTGATTGCTCTCAGTGGATTGATTTCGGCAAATTGAACCGAATTCCAGCGGAAGAGTACTTCGGCTCTAACCTGTGGCAGCTGTATAAGAGTATCGACTCTCCGTACAAATCGGTGTTAAAAGCGATCCTGTTAGAGGCATACTCGTGGGAGTACCCACACACTCAACTTTTGAGTATCGATACTAAGCGTCGTTTCTTTGCTGATGAACCAGACCTATATGGGATGGACAGCTACTATCTGATGCTTGAGAAGGTCACTCGTTACCTTGAACGCATTAACGATGACACGCGTCTCGATCTTGTTCGCCGCTGTTTCTATCTCAAAACTCATGAGAAGTTGTCGCGTGAAGCGGGAGCTGGCTCGGTAGCTTGGCGTCGTGAAGCGTTAACTGAGATGACTCAAGCTTGGAATTGGGATCATGAGACCATCGTTGAGCTGGATAACCGTCGTAACTGGAAGGTTGAACAAGTTAAAGTTGTACACCACGCCCTGTTAGATGCGTTGATGCTTAGCTACCGTAATCTGATTCAGTTTGCACGTCGCAACGACATCACTTCAGCAATCAGCCCTCAAGACATCAGTATTCTTGCTCGCAAGCTGTATGCGGCGTTTGAGGTACTGCCGGGTAAGGTCACACTTCTAAACCCTCAGATTTCTCCTGATCTACATGAGCCCGATCTGAGCTTTATTGAGGTAAGACAGGGCCAAACCAACAAAGCGGGTTGGTATCTGTATAAGCAGCCGCTGATTGCACATCGAATTCTTGGTCAACCATCGCTTGAGCACCATGAGTATTTGAGTAAGTTGGTTGCGTGGTCGTTCTTTAATGGATTGATCACCGAATCAACACGTCTGCATTCTGTGGTTCGTGATGCCCACATTGATATCGATAAGTTCTATCAGATGGTGAGCGACCTGCGTAATACCTTCTCACTACGCAAGCGCCGTCCAAGTATGCAAGCACTGGCGAGCCCGTGTGAGATCAGCCAGTTGGCGATGTTCATTAACTTTGAGAACGACCCAACCTCAGAATTGAGTGCTCGCGCTTTAAAAGTTGATTTGAAGAGTGCAGATATCTTCAGTTTTGGTGAAGAAGGCCAGAGCCTAGTGGGTAGTGTCGATTTGGTTTACCGTAACTCCTGGCATGAAGTGAGAACGCTTCATTTCCAAGGTGAGACGGCAATGCTTGACGCACTAAAAACAGTATTGGGTAAGATGCACCAAGATGCGCTGCCACCAGAGTCGGTGGATGTGTTCTGTTACAGCAAAAACCTACGCGGCGTGATTCGTAATATGGTTTACCAACTGTTGGCAGAGTGTATTGACCTGCGCTTGAAACCGATTGAGCAAGAGAAGCGTCGTCGATTCAAAGCGATTCGTTTGGCGAACAAGATGTTTGGTCTGTTCTTCGAGCGTCGTGGCGTATCTGTGCAGATGTTAGAAAACTCGGTCGATTTCTATCGCAGTATTTCAACCAATAAGCTCAAAGGCTCGCCGTTGCTAATGCTGGATAAAGAGCAAGAGTACCAACTACCAGAAGTGGTGGATGGCTTTGCTAGTGAGGGTTTGATTCAGTTCTTCTTTGAAGATACCGATAAAGGCTTCAATATCTACGTGTTAGATGAGTCGAATCAGGTTGAGGTTTACCACCAATACAGTGGGCAGAAAGATGAGATGATTGCGAGTGTGAACTCTTTCTACACCTCTGTGAAAGATGACTCTAAGGTGGCGTCGAAGCTGATTAATTTTAATCTTCCTCAGTATTATCAGATTGTTCACCCCGATGATGGGCAGTCTTACGTGGTGCCTTATCGCAACGATGCCACGCTCTCTTCGCGTAATTCTAAGATCGCTAACGTTTAGCAACAAAAAAGGAGTGACTGAGTCGCTCCTTTTTACATTGGTCGCTTTGGGGTATCCATTGCTAGATTAAACCCAGTCGATCTCTTCACCAGCGTGCTTCTCACACTCAGTTTTCACCATTTCAAATAGCTCCATGCCTGTCTTTGAGCATGTCCATTTGTCTTCAATCAACTTGAAGTGAAAGCCACCTGACTTAGAAGCTAACCAGATCTCTTTCATTGGTTCTTGGCGGTTGATGATGATTTGGCTACGGTCCTCAAACTCTAGCGTCATCACGTTGCCAGTTACTTCATAATCGATGTCTGCCTCTGATTCATCGATCGCTTCTTCGATGTTTTGCATCTGTATATCGACTAGCTGATGAAATTCAGTATCGTTCATCCTTTCTATCCTATTGCTTTTCTTGAGTGTGGTGCGATTATAGGGGGCATTGAGTTAATAATCACGATATGCAAAATGAAAAAGTTAATTACCGCTCTGTTTATGTTGTCTGTTATGGGTCTTTCGGGCTGTGGTCAAACTGGTCCGCTCTACTTACCTGATGATGCGCAGCAAAATGAACAATCGCAATAAGTGAATCAACAATGTAGTAGCAATCGTAACGGATAAGGGATAAGAATTTTGGATTACTTCAACTATCAGGATGATGGCCAGCTTTGGGCTGAAAACGTCGCACTTTCACAACTGGCAGAGCAATACGGCACGCCACTGTACGTATACTCTCGCGCCACTCTAGAACGTCACTGGAATGCGTTCGACTCTTCTGTGGGTGAGCACCCTCACTTGGTTTGCTATGCCGTAAAAGCAAACTCTAACCTAGGTGTACTAAATACATTGGCAAGATTGGGCTCTGGCTTCGATATTGTATCTGGTGGTGAACTGGAACGTGTTATTGCAGCGGGTGGTGATCCAGCTAAGGTTGTGTTCTCGGGAGTGGGTAAAACAGCTGCGGAGATGAAGCGTGCGCTTGAGTTGAAGATTAAGTGTTTTAACGTTGAGTCAGAGCCTGAGCTAGAACGCCTAAATAAAGTTGCTGGCGAGCTTGGTGTAAAGGCGCCTATTTCTCTGCGCATTAACCCAGATGTTGATGCAAATACTCACCCTTATATTTCGACTGGTCTACGTGACAACAAATTTGGTATCGCCTTTGATCGTGCGCCAGCCGTGTATGCGTTTGCTCAGCAGTTAGAGAACCTCGAGATTCACGGTATCGACTGTCATATCGGTTCACAGCTGACAGATATTGAACCTTTTATTGATGCGACGGACCGTTTGTTGGCTCTGATCGACCAACTGCGTGCTGATGGTATTAATATTAAGCATCTTGATGTTGGTGGTGGTCTAGGTGTTGTGTACCGTGACGAATTACCACCTCAACCATCAGATTATGCGAAGGCACTGCTGGCTCGACTGGATAATCATGCTGATCTAGAGCTGATTTTCGAACCTGGACGAGCGATTGCGGCTAACGCTGGTGTATTATTAACAAAAGTCGAATTCCTAAAACCGACTGAACATAAGAACTTTGCCATCATCGATGCTGCGATGAACGACTTGATGCGTCCTGCGCTATATCAAGCATGGCAAGACATTGTCCCTGTTGTTCCTCGAGAAGGTGAGGCAGTGACTTATGATTTAGTGGGCCCTATCTGTGAAACTGGTGATTTCCTAGGTAAAGATCGTGCGCTTGTTCTTGAAGAGGGCGATCTCCTAGCGGTGCGTTCTGCAGGTGCTTATGGCTTCGTGATGTCATCGAACTACAACACTCGCTCACGTGCAGCAGAAGTGATGGTTGATGGCGATAAAACTCACCTTGTTCGTCAGCGTGAAGAGCTAACGAGCTTGTGGGAACTTGAAAACATTCTTCCGGAGTAAGTTTAAGCGTTATGCACTTCCACTTTTCAAAAATGCATGGTTTGGGCAATGATTTCATGGTCGTGGACTGCATTACTCAAAACATCTTCTTCTCTCCAGACTTGATCCGCCGTTTGGCGGATCGTCATACCGGTGTTGGTTTCGACCAACTGCTGGTGGTTGAGGCTCCGTACGACCCAGAGACGGACTTCCACTATCGTATTTTTAATGCCGATGGCAGTGAAGTCGAACAGTGTGGTAACGGTGCTCGTTGTTTTGCTCGCTTCGTGCGAATGAAAGGGCTGACCAACAAGTACAGTATTAACGTGAGTACCAAGAAAGGTAAGATGGTTCTCAAGATTGAAGAGAACGATCAGATCACGGTTAACATGGGCGTGCCTGAGTTCGAACCAAGTAAGATCCCTTTCAAAGCCAAACAGCCAGAGAAAACCTACATCCTGCGTACCGACGAACACACACTATTCTGTGGTGCAGTTAGCATGGGCAACCCACATGTGGTCACAGTCGTCGATGACGTAGATACTGCGGATGTCGATACTCTTGGACCACTGCTGGAGTCTCATGAGCGTTTCCCTGAACGTGTCAATGCAGGCTTTATGCAGGTAGTAACACGTGACGAAGTTCGCTTACGTGTTTACGAGCGTGGTGCGGGTGAGACCCAAGCGTGCGGTAGCGGTGCATGTGGTGCGGTCGCTGTCGGTATCACTCAGGGCTTGCTGTCTAGCAACGTTAAAGTGAGTCTACCGGGCGGTGATCTTCAGATCAGTTGGCAAGGGCCAGGTAAACCACTGTTTATGACTGGACCTGCAACACACGTCTTTGATGGTCAGCTCTCTTGCTGATCACCATGAATAATAAATAAGGATAGGTTTTGTCTTACGTAGAAGCCGATGCGCTAACGGCAGAAGTGGTTGCTGAATATTTGCGTGATAACCCAGATTTCTTCCAAGATAGGAAAGAGCTGGTGGATCGCTTGGCGATTAACAATGTAGAGCAGGGTGCTGTCTCTTTGGTCGAAGTGCAGTTGAAGCGTCAGCGACAGCGCATTGAAGAGCTTGAAGAAGAGATCACCAGCTTAATGTCACTGGCAGCCAATAACGATAAAACCTTTTATGAGTTTATGGCACTGCAAGATCAAGTACTGAAGTGTCGTGACTTCATGCAGGTGATCAAAGCGGTAGAGCAGAAGGCGACTGAACTTGGCTTGAAAGCGTATGTGCGTATTCTTTCTCAGAGCGGTTTCTATCAGCTTAGTGATGAGGGTTACGCGAAATTCTCGTTGAACCACCTTAATGGGAAAGATGCGTATCTTGGGCGTTTGAGAAAGACCGATCGCCAAGACCTATTTGGCGAACAATCGGCTCCTGAGCTAGGATCGTATGTAGTGCTACCATTGGCAAAACAGTCTCCGATTGGGTTGCTGGCCTTCTCTAGTGAAGATGGTGGTCACTTTCAGCCCTACATGGACACCCTTTTCTTGCGTCATTTAGCACTCGTTGTTGCTCATATGGCAGAGACCTTACCTTGGCAGATTGATAATGAGCCTAGAGCCCAACACACCTCTTCCCAATAGTCTTCAAAAACCACTTTCTCGCTTCTATGAATACCTAAGAAGCGAGAAAGGTCTGAGCCTGCACACGCAACGCAATTATAAACAGCAGCTAGAAACCATGGCAGCCCAATTAGTGACTCTAGGTCTTAAAGACTGGCAGCAAGTTGACGCTGCATGGGTGCGCCAGCTAGCCAGTAAAGGCATGCGTGAAGGGATTAAGGCGAGCAGCTTAGCGACACGCCTCTCCTCATTACGCAGTTTCTTTGATTTCTTGGTACTGCGAGGTGAGATCTCGGCAAACCCAGCCAAGGGCGTATCAGCACCGCGTAAGCAGCGTCCGTTACCCAAGAACCTTGATGTCGATGAAGTAGGGCAGCTGCTTGAGGTCGATGAAAGCGATCCTTTGGCGATTCGTGATCGCGCCATGATGGAGGTGATGTACGGTGCAGGTCTACGTCTTGCCGAACTGGTGGGCATCAATCTGAAAGATATTCAGGCGCGTCAGGGTGAGATTCGAGTTATCGGTAAGGGTGATAAAGAGCGTAAGGCACCTTTTTCTGGTCAGGCTAAAGAGTGTGTTGAGAAATGGCTTAAAGTGCGTGGTGAATTTGCCGCACCTGGAGAGCCTGCACTGTTTGTCTCTAAGCTCGGTACGCGTATTTCGCATCGCAGTGTTCAGAAGCGTATGGAAGAGTGGGGTAAGAAGCAGGCGGTGGCTAGTCACATTAGCCCACACAAGCTTCGTCACTCGTTTGCGACTCATGTACTGGAATCCAGTCAGAACTTAAGGGCGGTTCAAGAGCTCTTAGGGCATGAACACATCTCAACAACCCAAATCTATACTCACTTGGACTTTCAACACTTGGCACAAGCGTACGATCAGGCGCACCCAAGAGCTCGTAAAAGAAGCAAAGAATAAGAGGCACTGATGCAACTCTACCGTGGATTGAACCCAATTAAGGCGATGACGTTTGACCTAGACGATACGCTTTACGATAACTGGCCTGTGATCATGAAAGTGGAAAAGGAGATGGCGAATTGGCTGTTCACTGAGCATCCAGTGTCGTCTTCTTTGTCGCTGAATGAGTGGCATCAAGTGAAGGTCCAAGTTGCACAGACCAATCCTGAGCTAAAGCATGATGTCACTTTGTGGCGTGAAACGCAGATCAAACAAGGATTGATGCAGCTTGGTTACGCAGAAGCGCAGGCGACAGCAGCGGCTAAGTCGGGTATTGAGCATGCGTTGTGGCTGAGAAACCAAGTCGATGTCCCTCAAGAGACGCATCGCGTGATGCAAGCCTTGCGTGAAAAACTGCCTTTAGTCGCAATCACTAACGGTAACGTTGACCCACATAAAATTGGGCTAGGAGATTACTTCCAGTTGATATTGAAAGCTGGGCCTGATGGTAGAGCCAAGCCATACCCAGATATGTTTAATCAAGCACAAGAGCATCTAGGCATTAAAGCTGAACATATTTTGCATGTTGGTGATCACTTAGTGAGTGATGTTTACGGCGCTAAAGTCAGTGGCTATCAGGCGTGCTGGTTTAATGATAAAAATATGAATATTCAGCAAGCATCGAAAGCTCGTGTGTTGCCTGATATCGAAATTTCACAATTACGAGATCTTATGCGACTAATTTAATCGCTACAATAAGCTTATGTCGCATTTATTGTAGGGTCTTGCTACATTAACTGCCGTTTAAGAAGCTATTGAAGCTTTTTTAATCGGCAGCTGCTTTCATCGTATTAATATCCACTAAAGCCGTTGTCCTCTCTTAATACGATTACAACAAGGCTTGGCATGCATACCTATACTTTTCTCGTAACCTCTGAGGAGTCCTTAGAATCCTATCTGCAACAAAAAGAGTGGCATGCCAAGAAGCAGTACCTAATCCAGTTACACTCCACACTTTCCAGTCAATCAGCGAGCCGTCTAGCCGATATCACACTGACTTACCTCAAAGATGCGACTCTAATAGGTCAGAGCGCTCAGCATATTATTCACAATAACCGTCAGGTAAGCTGCGGCAGCTTGTTGATGATTAGTGAGTTTGAAGAGACGACGCTAAGTTCTACTATTGTACCATTTAGCGGCAAAACTGGGCTGGATGGATTAGCGCTAGTTAACGCACTGAACCTGACTGAGATCAGCCAAACCGTTATCAGCATTTGTGACCAAGTCGAGGGCTGTGACTACCCAATCTATTCCGGCTTTGACACACTGCCTTATTCAGTGCCAGTTGCTGGTGGTTTGTGCCATGAGAACACTTATGGGCGATGGGTGATGTATAACGGCCAGACCTATCAGCACGCCTGTGTTGCAGTGGCGCTGCATAATCCCAATTTGAAGGTGTGGTCGGGCGCTTATTCTGAGTGGAATCCGATCGGCATGAAGCTTAAGGTAACTCGTGCGGAGGGACGTCGGTTGTACAGCCTCAATGATAAGCCCGCGATTGACGTGTTCAAGCACTATCTCGCCGATGGTAAAGACATCCCCTTTAGTCAGTTAATGAGCTTCCCACTGTATCGTGAATCAGGCAAAAAGAAGGGGATCTCGACTCCATTGCGAATCAATGATGATGGCAGTATTGAATTTGATAGTGCTTGGCAAGTCGGTGAAGAGGCTCAATTCTGCTATAACCATCCGTCACTAACGGCAGAAAAGGTACGTCATGGTGCGGAAGTACTGGCGATGCACCAGCCGGAATCGGTGATGATCTATAACTGTGTTTCACGATTAGAGTTCATTGATAGTCGAACTGAACTCAAGCCGTTTGAAGGGATTGTTGATGCATGCGGTGCCTACTGCATGGGTGAGTTGTATCGAACGGATACTCAACAAGAGATCTTACACCATAGCCTGACCTACGTCGCGATGCGTGAATCCCATGAGTTGATTGAATACAGTCGAACGGGTGCTCACACTGATTCGATGGTGTCGCCACTGCTTAATTTGGTGAGAAATGCCGTGGCTGATCTTGACCATATGAACAGCCAGATGGAGAAGAAGCTTCATCAACAGGCGCGCCGTCTTACTGAAAGTTATCGCGTAGATTCGCGTACTGGTTTACCAAATCGTATTGTGCTTAAAGAGCAGCTCAATAGCATCAAGAGTTCGGAGCATCTGCTCACCTTAAAGCTGACTAATTTCCACCAAGTGAATGAAAAGTATGGTTACCAAGTGGGTGACCAACTGCTAAGAGACCTCTCTAATCATTTTATTGAGCGACTGCATAACAATGTGAAGCAAGACTCTCTTGAGCGAGTCGAACTGTTTAGTATTGGTATCGGTGAGTGGGCGATCATTTTTGATGCAAAGGTAGAAAGTGAGCGGATTAAATACCGTTTTGCTCAGTTTGCCGATGACATCGAGCACATCAACTTTGAACCCTACGGTTTAGCTGATGTAGATTATCTCTCAGTGTCGCTGTGTGGTGGCTTTGCTAGCCGCTGTGACTTTACTGAAGATACTGGTGAAGAGATCCTGCTAAAAGCCATTGAAGCACGGCGCTATGGGGTGCGTAACAATACCCATATTACTAACGCCAAAGACATTCAGGTCAGTGAAGAAGACCGTAAAGACCAGTTGGGTTGGCTCTCTTGTGTGAGTCGTGCCATTTTAAGTCAGAATATCATCACTTACACACAACCTATCGTCGCTGCGGGCAGTCATCAAGAGGTGAGCCAAGAGTGTTTGGTACGCATTATGGACGACAGGGCTATAGTACCTCCAGGTAAGTTTCTGCCTATCATTGCTGACACGCATCTCTACACGCGCTTGAGTCGTCATATGATTAAGAACACGATTGGTTATATGGCAGACAAGCAGGGTGCATTCTCGATTAATTTGTCACCACAAGATCTATTGAGTGATAAAACCTTGATGATTCTAGAGGCGGCGATTCAAGGTATGAACGACCCAACAAGGCTAGGTTTAGAAGTGCTGGAGTCTGAGCAGATCAAAGATTACGGACGAATGATTGAAGTGTGTGATCACTTCAGAACTTTGGGTGCTCGAATTATCGTTGATGACTTTGGCTCTGGTTACTCTAACATTGATGAAATCATCAAATTAGAACCGCAGATCATTAAGCTCGATGGTAGCCTGATCCGTAACATTGATAAAGACCCAAAACAGCGCAGTATTGCCGCTCAGTTGGTCAAGTTATGTAAGGTGTTTAATGCTAAGACGGTTGCGGAGTTTGTTCACAATCAACAGGTGTGTGAACTAGCGGAAGAGATGGGCATTGACTACCTGCAAGGCTATTACTTTGGTGAACCTAAACGTTTGTTCTAACGAACATGTTTCGATTAAATGCTCCCACTACACAGTGTGATGTGCATACAGTTATCGAGAAATTCGCTGCATACTCTATGATTTATTAGGGAACCACCTTTTACTGAGTTCACAGATCTCACAGGGTGATAGTAACTAATACGTGCAAGACTTATCGATAATCAGCACAATAACGAGTCATTAATGCAGTGATTAATGTGGTTATGCAGTCATTTTCTCTCTTTATAGATGATTTAAAGCAGCTTGCAGTTGAGTTAGAGACTGTGAGTTTCCGAACGAGCGATACGCTTTTGGTCCAGGTTTTCTCTTCTTTTGAGCAAGAGAGAGTGGAGTCTGCGTGCCAGATTATTCACGCGCGTTTCCCTGACTGTACTTCCATCGGCTGCAGTGCAGAACATTTTATTGATAGGGGCGAGCTAAGGCACCAAGGATTGCTGGTGGTCTTTAGTTGGTTCTCTTCGACAACCATAAGCTCCGCCACGGTTTCATACAGTGATGATTTGATTCGTGATAGCGATGATATGTTACGTCATCTGGAGTGCCACGATGGTACGCAAACCGCAATCTGTTTTGCTGACTGTCTGACATTTGATAAAAACAACCTCTTTTATGCCTTTGATCGTTCTGCTCTGAATATTCCAATCTGTGGAGGTGCATCGACCATAACCCCATCTGGACGTTGGGTGATGAGGAACGGACGCTGTTATCAAGGCGCCTATGTGATGGCTGCGCTACACAGTGAGAAGCTTGTTGTAAATCGAGGTTATTTCACCGAGTGGAACCCAATTGGCAAAACCTTTCGTGTTACCGCAGCACAAGGTCATCGTTTGATTCAACTGGATGGCGTACCCATTAGGGAGCTTTATAATCGCTATCTAGCCGATGGTCTCGAAGTCCCTTTCGAACAACTGAATAACTTCCCTTTGATGGTTGGTGACCCAAAACAACAGAATATCTACTTACCGATCAAGATTGCTGAAAACGGAGAGATGGAATTCAGTGGTGAATTTCAAGTCGGTGAAGAGGTGCGCTTTTGCTACGATCACCCCTCATTGACTTTAGAGCAGGTGAGGTTGGAGGTTGAGCAAACGGCTTTACACTCACCTGAATGCTTTTTTGTCTATAACTGCACCTCTCGTTTGGATTTCATTGAAGGAAATCAAGAGGTCGAGATCTTCCAGAAATTGACAGACACTTACGGTGTCTACTGCATGGGTGAACTGTTCTATGAGCAAGGCCAGCAACGCCTGTTGCATCATAGCCTAACTTATATGGCACTGAGTGAAGGCGACAACGCTAGTTGCCGCCAGTTAAGTAGTCAGCCTGCTAGCAATATCTCACCGTTGTTTTCATTGATTCGCAATGCCTTAATGGATGTCGATGACATGAACAACAGTATGGTTAATAAAATTCAGCAGCAGGCCAACGCTCTAACGGCTAGTTATCGTGTTGATCGTCGTACTGGCTTACCCAACCGAAGTGTGTTGCGCGAAAGGTTGGCTCGAATGAGTGGTGCTAGCCATTTGCTTACCCTGAAGATCACGACATTTAGTCAGATTAATGAGAAATACGGTTATCGCGTGGGAGATAAGCTGCTCAATGACTTGAGTGATCACTTTCAAAGCTCATTGACTCGCTATTTCGAACAAGAGTGTCAGTTATATAGTGTGGGGATTGGCGAGTGGGCGGTAGTCTTCGATAGCTTAGCCAGCGATGAATACATACAGCAACGCTTCTCTAAATTTGCGGATGAGACTGAGCATGTAAACTTTGAACCGATGGGGCTACCTGATATTGATTACTTGTCAGTCTCGATTGGTGCCGGGATTGCCAGTCGTCGTGATTTTCCAACCACATCAATTGATGACTTATTGTTGAAATCCATCGATGCGCGCCGCAGTGCTGTGAGTCAAAATAAGCATTTGGTTAACGCTAAGACCTTAGTGCAGTTAGAAAAGCAGCGTCAAGAACAGCTAAGTTGGTTATCTTGCGTTAGCCGGGCAGTGATGAATCAGAACGTTGTTGCCTGTGCCCAGCCGATCGTTTCAGCTCACTCTCACCAAGTAGAGAGCTATGAATGCTTGGTTCGAATCGAAGAAGAGGGTGAGTTGATTACCCCGGGACGCTTTTTACCGATTATCGAAGGGACTCACCTTTACACTCGTTTAAGCCGTCAAATGATTTCTCGTACCTTTGACTTTATGAGAAATCGTACCGATTCATTCAGCATTAATCTTGCACCGCAAGATTTTACCAATGAGAAAACAGTGCTCCACCTTGAGCAAGCGATCAAAAGCATTAGTCACCCTCAGCGTATCGGTTTAGAGGTGTTAGAGACCGAGCAGATCAAAGATTATGGCCGCTTGATTGAAATCTGTAATCATTTTAGAGAGCTTGGTGTGAACATCATTGTGGATGACTTTGGCTCTGGTTATTCCAATATTGATGAGATCCTCAAACTGGAACCTCAGGTGATTAAGCTTGATGGTAGTTTAATTCGCAATATTGACCAGGATAGAAAGCAGCGAAAAATAGCGGAGCAGTTGGTCAGTTTATGCCAGATACTCAATGCCAAAACTGTGGCGGAGTTTGTTCATAATCAAGAGGTGTGTCGTATTGCTGAGGATATGGGTGTCGACTACTTACAAGGTTATTTCGTCGGCGAACCAAGGCGTTTGTTCTGATATTCAAACAAGTTGTTTCACGTGAAACGTAAAGAGCGAGCCAAGTCTCGCTCTTTGATTCTACTTAAGGGCGTGGCCGCTTTTATCTGCTTGGAAGACCTTTAGGTAGTGATGAAAGTAATGGTTTAGCTGTTGAGCTTGATCGATTTCACCTAATTGATTCAGTAACAAGCTTCCCACCTCACAGGTACATAAATGCCCAGTATCTTGGTTGCGCCTTAAGGTATAGGCTGAATCTAAGTTAGGGGTGAGGTGTACCTGTGGAATACTCTGCAACCACGGGCTTTTGTTCATCATCTTCTTAGCTTCTTGCCATGTTCCATCAAGCACAATAAACAGTCGCTTTTTATTCGCGACAGGGTACACCTTAGTAATCTCACTGACATCAACACTTTGCTCACTGGGAAACAGCAGCAAAGCCTGAACCGTATCATCATTAATCATAGCCATTAAGTCTGCTGGCGCACTCTTGCGTTGCCAAACATAGCTTTGGCTGTTGGGGAGTGTTTGCAGCAGCAGCTTTCCTGTGTTGGTGTCGCGTTTGAGCTCATTCTCATGAGTAAGCAGTGCAATGTTCACCTTGCTTTCAAGAGCAGGTATCTGCGCACAAATGCATTGATGAGTGAAGCCGCATCGCTGGCAAGCAACTCGCTTTTCCATACTAGAGTTTGACTCCCTGTTGCATCGGAGAGATCTCGTCGGCAAAGAGAATGACTTGACTCACTTTGTCACTCGTCGTTGTTGGGGCGACACTTGGGTTAAGTGGGTAACTAACACCTGAGTACTGCAGCGCATGTTGCGCAGGTGTCGCGCCACCACCACCGACGTTAAATACAAGATCGTGCCAACCATTATGTTGCTCTTTTCCTAAGTGGATCTTTCCTCGTACCAGAGTCACTCGGCTGTTGAAGCGCCATTGTTGTTGATGGTTTTCAAAAATCAGAAGGGTACATCCTCCAGAACCACACCAATTCAGTTGTACAAGGAACTCCTCTTGCCCGTCGCCATTGAGGTCATAGGTCAACCAACGATACTGGGTGTCATCTGTTGAGGTATTGTGGATCTTAAAATAGTCGCGGATCGCGCGGTCGACCTTGGGATCAAATTGATCGCTACCGTTGATATTCCGTGGGGTAAGATCGACGGCGGATTTAGGTGTTGAGATTAGATCTTGTTGTTCTCTCATTTTAAAGAGCGTTAGGCCACCGTCGGCGATCGGATACACAACATTCCCGACCCGCTCTTTTGTCGCCGTCAGCTTGCCACTCTCACGGGTAAAAATGCGTTCTGAGATGAGATATTGCTGCTGGTGGCGCGTCATTACCACTTGAACTTGGTCAGCATTGAGCTGCTGCCAGAACCCTTGTTCAATAATAGGAGCATCACCATTGCTGTATGAGTAGGTAGTGACTGCACTGTGATCGGAATTTAACTCAAGAGTGACCGAGAAACCGGTATTCTGTGTCGAGCTGGCAAAGTAGCGATCAGCCCACTGTAGCGTCGTATCTTGATTCGAGAGCGTAGCACAGCCTTTGTAAGAATCATCATTAATAGTGAGCTTGGCATTCCAGCCGTATAAGCTATCACTCATGGTGTCGTTGCAGCGGCTGTTAGTAAGGTGCAGTTCGCCACCACCTTGGTTACTGGTTAATTGATAGTGACGTTGCTCGTTGCTCATGCGGCTTGATTGAATCTCAAAAGCTTGCGGCGTCTCCCCTATTTTTGAGTAGGTCACTTGGCTCTTATCGAATTGTGCAGACCAGAAAGGTTCATTACCAAAAGCACGCGTTGATTTGAGTGGTTGACTACAGCGGTTGGGGTTCTCGGCGGTGAGAATATTGACTTGGTCAACAACAAAGCGAGCTGTGAAATCGGCGTTGTATCCGGTTTGACTCGGCACTGTCAGGTGGCCAATCAGTTCACCATACATAGGTTGATAGGGCGTATTGGAGAGTCCTTGAGCTTCTAGTGCCAGTTCTGGTGACAAATCTAACCAGTATTGCTCTTGGCTACCACAAGGCGTAAAGGTGCGGCTTTCATGTCCAACAACCACCTGACCACGCATAATAAAGGTTTGCGGCTGAATGGTACTTGGGGCATCTAGGTTAGCGGCGGGTGATTTTTCTGGTTCTGAAATGGACTGTTGGGTTTGGCTACAGCCCGTCAGAGCGATGGCTGTGAGCCATACCGCTGGGTTTTTGAGTACCTTCATGTTATATCTTCCTCGGAGCAACCGTTAATTGGATTTATTATGGCATATTGGTTATTTAAAACAGAACCCGACACCTTTTCTATTCATACTCTGCGAGTGCAAAACACCTCTTGCTGGGAGGGGGTTCGCAACTACCAAGCTCGTAATATGATGCGTGATCAGGTCAAACTGGGTGATCTCGTGATGATTTACCACTCGTCATGCAAGAAAGTTGGCGTTGCTGGTATCGCAAAAGTGACGCGAGAGGCGTATCCGGATCACTTTCAGTTTGATCCAGAGAGTGACTATTACGATGCCAAATCGTCACCAGACAACCCTCGCTGGGTAATGGTCGATGTCGAGTATGTTCGAACCACAGAACGCTTGATTCCCCTAGCGACGCTAAAAGCGATGCCTGAACTTGAGAATATGCCTTTGGTAAAGCGCGGTAATCGCTTATCCATCATGCCTGTAACGGAGCAAGAGTGGCAGGCTATTCTGAGCAAAGAGGTGTTGGGTTCTCGTTAACGTTAGAGCTTATGGGAACATGAAGGTTCAAAAAAGGCAGCGATTGGCTGCCTTTTAGGTTTTAGGGGAAAGAGAGAGTTACAGTAGATGCTCTTCAAGGTAGTGAGCGACGGCATCATCGGCGTGGCTACCGATCACTTCATTGTTTGGCAGTGCTTGCATCACTTTTTCATGCGATGTTCCCATTACCAAGCCCTTACCTGCCATTGCTAACATTTCAGCATCGTTCATACCATCACCAAAAGCAATGCAGTTCTCTAGAGTCAGGTTGAGCGATTTTGCCACGGCTTCTAACGCATGGCCTTTCGAGACTTCGGCAGCCATCACTTCTAAACACCAAGGGGTAGAGAAGGCGATATTCAGTTTATCGCCAAAGGCTTTTCGCAATCTTTGCTCGAACGTCACTAGGTGCTTATGATCGTGCTCTGGGTGAGTAAAGAAGACCTTCGCAATACCTTCAGTGGGTGCTCGCTCCGCTTCAAAGCGTTGGTAACTAAAGCCTGACTCACTATGGAACTTAGCGAGCACCTCGTCTTCACGATCCAACAACCAATCTTCGTTTTGGTACATGTGGATGAAAATGTTCGGATCCTGACGAACAATGTCGATCACAGGTTGAACAAGATCTTGAGGCACGTTCTGGCTGTACATCAGTTGGTCGTCTTTATCATGTACACGCGCGCCATTAGAGGTGATCATATACGCTGGAATACCGGCCTGTTGACGAATGCCTGCAACGTCAACATGGTGTCGACCAGTGGCAAAGATAAAGGTGAAGCCTTGCTGGTGTAACTTCTTCAATGTCTGCTTGGTAAAGTCACTCAACTTATGGTTGGGAGCGAGCAGCGTGCCATCAAGATCAGAGGCTACAATATTGATGGAATCTTTTAGTGCAGGAATCGTCATTTAACCCTCGATACAGCGTATTTGACTGGTAGAGGCACCAAGCAATAGATGGTGCCTAATGTTGTAAGACAAATTGTACGTGAAATTAGCGTAACAAAAGAGGGCAAAGCTCTATAACTTGTCTTCCTCTTTACCAAATTGTTTTAGCGAAAAAACGCAACAATCGCATCCAAGGCTTGATTGCGATACTGATCGCTTTCAAACAACACTTCATGCCTTGCGCCTGTGATGGTAATCATCTTGCTGTCGATGTTCGTTTTGCGCAGTTTATTGATGAAGCGTTGTTGAGCTTGATTACATACGATCTGCTCGTTGCCTGCCTGAATCAACAAAAGAGGAATTTTAATTTGGCGCGTCTGCTGAATGGCTTGTTTGGCGGCCATCAACCCTTGCCATACCCAACGCGTGCTCGGACCGCCAACTTGCATTGCTGGATTGTCGTCATACAGTTTTCTAAACCATTGGTAACGAACTTTACTCTGACTGAGCAGGTTGTTTTCAAAAGGTTTCGTGTAATACGCCTTGTGTCCCGGCGCGTAGGTTGGCTTGGCACAAAACCCTGTAAGCAGTTGCGCGACTGACATAGCGATAGGTTTGAGATACCAATTCGTATTCACACCAAACATAGGTGCGCACAAGACGACTTTTTCAAAACGGTGGTCTGGCGTGGTTTGTAGGTAGCGAGTGGCGATGGTACTGCCCATCGAATGAGCGAGTAAGTAACGTTGCTCATACTTGTCGAGTGGGAAGTGTTGGAGAACCTCGCGCATATCACGGATGTAATCATCAAATTCATGAATATGACCAATGTCAGAGTCTTGCACACTGCGTTGTGAACGACCTTGACCTTGATGATCAAAAGAGTAAATGTCATAACCTTGATGGTAGAGATCGTAGAAAAGCTCTTGGTATTTTTCGCAGCACTCAATACGCCCATTCGAGATAACAATCGCTTTACTATGCTGTGGTGAAGTCAAGCTTGCCCAGTAGAGCTTTTTCTTGCTCGATGAGGTGACATAACCTTCATTTCTTTGTTGCCAAAAGGCTGAGATCGGGTGTTTAATCGCTTCCTCAAATTGAGGCTCTTGAGTGAAATATGAAGGTGCGGCAGCGTTGTTTGCCATGAGAAGTTACCTGAAAACTGATGAGAGCTTTTATCGCTAATGATGTTATTAGATTAAAGTACTGCTAAGGAAATGCAATGGATACTCATGTTTTGCTCGCTTATGTCGTGACCGCAATTCTGTTTAGTTTAGCGCCGGGTTCAGGCACCGTGAATTCGATCAGCAATGGACTCAGCTATGGCACTCGCAAGTCACTGGCTTCGATTGCAGGCCTACAAATTGGGTTGGCGTTTCATATTTTATTAGTGGGGGCGGGGATTGGTGCGCTGGTGGCTAAATCCGCTTTCGCGTTCACATTAATTAAATGGGTAGGTGTGGTTTATCTCATCTGGCTCGGTATTCAGAAGTGGCGTGATACCTCTAGTATGGTTGCGACGGAAGAGGGTGCATCGCAGTCAAGTTGGACACTGTTACGCAATGCGGTATTAATTAATCTTACAAATCCGAAATCTATCGTATTTTTGGTTGCATTGTTCCCGCAATTTATAGACCCTTCACAACCCCAAGCGCCACAACTTTTGGTACTCGGTGTGACAACAGTATTCATTGATAGCGTTGTTATGTTGGGCTACACCTCATTGGCATCACAAATGGGACGTTTTATTCGTTCAGATCGCGTAATGGGTAAGATAAATAAGATTTTTGGTGGTATGTTCATGGGTTGCGGCGCACTGCTTGCCGCGGCTAAGGCTTAACCAATCATAGAGTTAGAAAATAGATGACCGCTACATACGTCGCTCGACAACCTATCTTTAACCGAAAAAAACATACTCTTGGTTATGAGTTGTTGTTTCGTGATGGGGACAATAATGCCTATCCAGCGCATATTGAGTCGAATCGAGCTACGTATCGTCTGATCGTCGAAAATTTTTTATCGGTGGGTCTTAACCCATCGATTCCTTCATCGCGCTGCTTCATTAATTTCCCGTATCAAAGTCTATTGCGCCGTCTTCCTCAAAGCTTGCCAAAAGACAAGGTGGTTATTGAAATCCTGGAGACCTGTCCACCGACAGCTGAGTTGCTAGAGGCGGTGAAAGATCTCTATCAACAGGGTTATATGATTGCTCTGGATGACTTTACCTCGACACCTGAGTGGGAAGCCTTCCTTAAGTACACGCACATTGTAAAGCTCGACATTATGCAGATGGGCTTAGATGCCGCGTGTGAGTTGGTGCAAAAACACCAAGGCAAGAAATACAGCTTTCTCGCAGAGCGTGTTGAAACTGAAGAGGAGTTTCAGCGAACCAAGCAGGCGGGTTTTAAGTTTTTTCAAGGTTACTTTTTTAGTAAGCCAGAAATGGTTAAGACCAAATACATCAGCCCTGAACACGTGATTGCGATGGAGCTGTTCCAAGAGGTTTGCAAGCCTAGTGTCGACTTTCAGCGCGTAGAAAGCATTGTGGCAAAGGATGTCGCGCTCTCATACAAGCTACTGCGTTTTGTCAATACCATGTCGCCACGCTTGGAGGTCAGCATCTCTTCATTTCGTCAGGCGCTGGTATATTTAGGGCAAGACAATCTTAAGATGTTTGTATCTTTGGCGGTTGCCTCTTATGTCTCTGATAAGAAGCCAAAAGAGTTATACAGCTTATCTCTGCAACGTGCTCAATTCTGTCAGCGTATGTCACGCTATCAACCCTTTGAGGTGCACACAGAGCAAGCCTTTATGATTGGGTTGTTCTCCTTATTGGACGCGTTACTTGATCTGTCGTTAGAACACCTAGTTGAACAATTGCCATTGTGTAAGATCATTAAGCTGGCGTTGCTGCGTCGAGAAGGGCCTTATGGTCAGTTGCTAGCTCTAGAAGAGAGCTTTGAGCATGCCGATTGGCGTCAGATGGAAGAGTATTGTAATACGTTAGGGCTCAGTGTTGAGCAGGTTAAAAATGAACTTGCTGAGGCGCAGCGTTGGAGTCATAGCGTTACGAGTCAAACCTAGTTGTGTGAAGATTAAACTTTTATGACAGTAGAAGCGCACGCCTTGACGTGCGCTTTTTTATAACTAACATATGCGCATATCCATATATGAGAATGTAATTATGCTTCCTCACCAGTTTTTTAAATTGTTGTCTGATGAAACGCGAGTACGTTGCCTAATGATGATTGTACGCCAAGAGTGTTTATCTGTTGGTGAGCTCACTGAAGCACTACAAGAGAGTCAGCCAAAGGTATCTCGCCACCTAGCGCAGTTGCGCTCAAACGGGATCCTAACGGATGTTCGTCAAGGGCAGTGGGTGTTTTACCGTCTGTCCAAGGATTTACCAGGTTGGATGCTAAAGTTGATTGAAGACCTTATCGCATCCAACTGTTTGAAAACCCAATATCAACAAGATATTGAGCGCCTAGAAGCAATGACTTCGCGCCCTCAATGTTGCGTTTAATCGAATATTTTTGGATTCACCACTAACTGAGAGACATTAAAATGACAGTTAAAGTAGGTATTAATGGTTTTGGCCGTATCGGTCGTCTAGCACTTCGCGCAGCTTTCGATTGGGAAGAGCTAGAGTTTGTTCAGATTAACGATGTAGCTGGCGATACAGCAACGCTTGCACACCTTCTCGAGTTCGATTCAGTTCAAGGTCGCTGGCACCATGAAGTCACTGCTGAAGGTGATGAGATGATCATCAACGGTCAGCGCATTAATACCACGCAAGAGCGTGATATCGACGCGATCGACTGGTCTGGTTGTGATGTTGTGATTGAAGCGACAGGAGTTCACCGTAAAACTTCTTTCCTAAACAAGTATCTAGAGCAAGGCGTGAAGCGCGTTGTGGTGTCTGCACCTGTTAAAGAAGAAGGCATCGCAAACATTGTGGTGGGTGTTAACGACAACATCTTTGACCCAGCAGTGCACAAGATCGTGACAGCAGCATCTTGTACTACTAACTGTATCGCTCCAGTGGTGAAAGTGATCAACGAGAAGCTTGGTATTGAGAACGCGTCTTTCACAACCATTCACGATCTAACTAACACGCAAACTATCCTAGACGCACCGCACAAAGATCTACGTCGTGCACGTGCTTGTGGTATGAGCCTAATCCCAACCACAACCGGCTCTGCTAAGGCGATTGTTGAGATCTTCCCTGAGCTTGAAAACCGTATTAACGGTCATGCGGTACGCGTACCGCTAGCGAACGCGTCTCTGACTGACATTATCTTCGAAGTGAAGCAAGACACGACAGCAGAAGAAGTTAACGCACTTCTAAAAGAAGCATCAGAGAACGAGCTAAAAGGTATTCTGGGCTTTGAAGAGCGTCCACTGGTGTCTATCGACTACAAAGGTGACCAACGCTCTACAATCGTAGATGCACTCTCTACCATGTTGGTTGGTAAGCGTATGGTGAAGATCTACGCTTGGTACGATAACGAGATGGGTTACGCGACGCGTACGGCAGAGTTAGTACGTACAGTCGGTCTAGCTTAATACTCTTCTTTGAGTATTGGTTCTATAAGAATTTAAGAGATTACACAATGACACATCCAACATGGCAACTAGACCTTGAGCAAGGCGCGCTGATTCTAACTCCATGCCCAGGTACTAAAGATGCTGATCTAGATGCATCTCTGGCGCAGCTAAAAGAACAGGGCGTTGAAGCGATCGTGACTGCGCTTGATGACGCAGAGCTTGCAAGCAAAGACGTAGCATCACTTGGCGAGAAAACGCGTGCGCTAGGCATGCAGTGGTTTCAAATCGAAATCGAAGACGATTGTGCACCAGGTGCTGAGTTTGCAGCAAAATGGTCTTCAGCAAGCCCAGAGTTACACAAAATCGTCGATAGCGGCGCTAAGGTCGCAATGCATTGCATGGGCGGTTCAGGTCGTACTGGTCTATTCGCGGCTCATCTTCTATTAGAGAAAGGTTGGGACCTTGATAAGATCGTTCAAGAAGTTCAAGCATTGCGTCCAGGTGCTTTTACTAAACCTATCCAGGTTGAGTACATTAATGGCGTAGCGAATAGCTAACAGCCATCATTGTTAGACAAGGAGCTTTTGGTATCTTGAGTGTTTAGCTTATTGTGATCCAAAAGCTCTTTTTGTTTTGATTGCAGAGATAGCATTATGTTTTCAAATCTAAGTAAGAGCGTTCGCCAATACATGTTGGTGACTTTCAACTACTGGAATTTCACCATTACTGATGGCGCACTGCGCATGCTGGTGGTGCTGTATTTCTACGACCTTGGCTACAGCTCGTTAGAGATCGCTTCACTGTTCCTTTTCTATGAATTCTTTGGCGTGGTGACGAACCTAATCGGTGGTTGGTTGGGCGCGCGTCTTGGTCTCAATAAGACCATGAACCTTGGCCTTGGAATGCAAATTGTTGCCTTGGCAATGCTCGCAGTACCAAGTGCAATGTTGACGATTCCTTGGGTGATGGCGGCGCAGGCACTGTCCGGGATTGCGAAAGACCTGAATAAGATGAGTGCCAAGAGTTCAATCAAAACCTTAGTGCCAGACGAGCAGCAAGGTGCGTTGTATAAGTGGGTTGCGATTCTGACCGGTTCTAAAAATGCTCTCAAAGGCGCAGGCTTTTTTGTCGGTGGTTTATTACTATCGTTAATCGGCTTCAAATACGCGGTGCTAGCAATGGCAGCTGTGCTAACTCTGGTGTTCATTGGCAGTGTATTAAGCCTAGAAGCGGATATGGGCAAAGCGAAAACCAAGCCTAAGTTTAGTCAGATGTTCTCTAAGTCAGAATCGATCAACATCTTGTCTGCGGCACGTATGTTCCTGTTTGGTGCACGTGATGTATGGTTTGTCATTGCTCTGCCTATCTATTTGGGGAGTGTCTTTGGGTGGGATCACTCAATGGTCGGTGGCTTCCTTGCGGTTTGGACTATCGCTTACGGCTTTGTACAAGGTATTGCACCTAAGATTACTGGTAAGGCGCAAGGCAAAGTGCCTGATGGTCATGCAGCATTGCTGTGGGCAGGTGGTTTGGCATTAGTGACTGCAGGTATCGCTTATGCAGTACAGATAGAATGGCAACCAGAGCTTGTGATCATCGGTGGTCTAATGCTGTTTGGTGCTATCTTTGCGGTTAACTCATCACTGCACTCTTACCTCATCGTAAGTTATGCAAAAGGCGATGGCGTGTCGCTTGATGTCGGTTTCTATTACATGGCGAATGCGATGGGGCGTTTGATTGGTACGATTCTGTCTGGTTGGGTATTTCAGCTGGCAGGGCTCGCGGCGTGTCTATGGGTGTCGTTTGCTTTCTTGGCGTTCACCACACTCATTTCTCTTAAGCTGCCGAAAGTGCCACAAACTGAGGTTGCATAGCCGATAAATGGCGCAATTCTTTTTGTGAACGCTGCTTGCTTTAACAATAAGCTGACTTGGTCACCATACCAGTCAGCTTTTTTGTTGCTATAGTAGAATGATTGAATATTAATCAGGCGCTTACATGAAACAGCGAATACTCTTTTTTGATTTGGCACGATGTGTTGCAGCGGTGGCTGTGATCGCAATTCATGTGCTAGCACCGTATCGTAATGAGCTCAATATGATTCCATTCAATGAGTGGTTGACAGCCGTTACGGTGAATGGCTTCAGTCGATGGGCGGTTCCGGTGTTTATTTTGATTACCGGCGCATTGATGCTCAGTGATCAGCGCCCGTTTGATGCCAAATATTACTTAAAACGCCGCTTAGGTAAGGTATTGATACCATTTCTTGTGTGGTCGCTGTTTTATACCTATTTCTCTGGTTGGTCAGCGTCAGGTTATGATGCATCGGTCAGTTGGGAGGTGTTGAGTAACAGCTATCATCACTATACTTACTATCATTTGGGCTTTTTCTACTACTTCATACCGCTCTACTTTGTGATTCCGTTTATGCAGATTGGGCTGCGCAAATATGGTGATCCGTTCATTTACAGCTTTACTGCGCTCTGGTTGTT
The DNA here is from genome assembly GCF_024347575.1 of Vibrio pelagius. Classification (NCBI taxonomy): domain Bacteria; kingdom Pseudomonadati; phylum Pseudomonadota; class Gammaproteobacteria; order Vibrionales; family Vibrionaceae; genus Vibrio; species Vibrio pelagius. The sequence continues at coordinate 3,044,894 of NZ_AP025503.1, read as the reverse complement.
CACCACATTGCTATTCTTGTGCAAAGTTGATGGCCCCTGGAGTCATGAGCTATGGCTTTATACTGGTTATTTACCACTTGGCTATATTTTGTATAAGAAACTGCCTCTTACCGCATCTGTGGTCACAGGGACTACGATATTGGGGGCCTTGGCACTGTTTACCACGGTTTATATGGTAGTTGATGCGAGTCTCGCGGCAGAGAAGTATACAGTAGGTCGCTGGCTGTCTTACAAAACACTCAATACAGTATTAGCTGCAAGTATGGTGTTTATGTTGTGTCGCTACTTTGGAGAAGGTTTATCTGACAAGTCGAATAAAGTGGTGGGTTTTATCAGCAAACATAGCTTAGGCATTTATTTGTTGCACCCAATCTTCCTATGGCCAATGAAGGAGTTTGGTTGGTATCAGGGCCATCCAGCTTGGGTGATTCCACTATGGGTAGTGATCAGTGGTGCTGGTGCGTTATGGATGAGTTGGTTGATGGCAAAGTCAGAGAAAACACGCTGGTTATTGCCATAACACTAGGAATCTGAGAGTACAAAGAAGTTAGCGCTTGAGAGCAAAGTGCAAAAACTTATCGCCTTGGTAAGTCAATGTGCCTTTGTCCCCAGGATTGAGAGCGTGGTAGTAATGAATACCAACTTGGAACTCACGTTTGGGGCCAACCAGTCCGCGCTGAACGTAGATCCAATACTCTTGGTCTTCTTGGCCTGGTTGCGCATCTGGAAGATCAATGGATTGTTTATCGAGTACCGTTACATCCACCTTTTTCTCTGGCGCGTTCTCTCCTTGCATATGCTTTCGGTAAAAGCCAACAAAAACCCAGCCTGCAAGGGTGACAAGTACAATAATCGCAAGAAAAAGTGAATTAGGCATACAACCTCCATATAGTCCTGAAGGGTATTCTAGTCGGTCGACTGCACGGGATATGTGTTTAAAGCCGCTATTCGTGAATTGATGTAAGTTGAGCGAGTTGTTTTTCGGCTGATATCACATTTCAACGCCATTTGTGGATAACACGTTGTTATTTATTGTCTCTTTCTCACGTAAATCGTGATCAATTTGTATAAGAATAAGGTAGTGCTCGACTAAAATTACAATGTGGAGTGGGAGGGTCAATATGACGGACATTGAAAAAGTAGTCACAAGGACTCGTAATATAGAGAAGTTATTGCGACTTCAGTATCACGCTGAGGGAGAAGGGCTGCATGAGCTGGTCACGAGTTGTGAAGAGAGACTGCCACACGATATGGTGGTAAAACTACGCTACATTGCCACTTGTCGAAACAAGGTAGTGAATGATCATGATACGCAATTAGAGGATTATGATCAGTTCATCATGATGTGTAATGATTGTGAGAAAGCACTAACCCCAAGAAGTGGGCGTTTTGTTTGGCGTGTGGCCATTCTCTTAATGATGGTAATGACTTTGGCTGCGGCTGGGTTTTATTATGCCAATTGGGATGTACTGACGTTGCATCTATTCTCAAAGTAATAGATTTAGATAAAAGAAAAGGGACGCCACGGCGTCCCTTTTCTCTTTTTTGATACTTGTTTAGTACATCATCGGTAGTGTCATAAGGCCAACAACTACTGCGATCATTACAAGTCCTTGTTTTTGCGAAGATGAAATCATAACACTACTCCTATATTTGGTTAACTATCGCTATGTTGTTAAGAATAGCACCGATTCTGGCTTTAGATCAAGAATTAGTTTTGAAGTCTCTAAAAAGGCAAGAAAACTTATGTTTATATGCGGTTATTTGGTTAGGTTTGTTGTGTTTTTTGTGGTGGTTTAAATTTAATCATTGTGGTTTCTGTTTGCTCTTTTTTGTATTAAGTTGTTGTTTTAGTGGATTTAATTATTGTAAAGATAGTTGTTAAATATTGTTAAAGTGTATTAATGATTGTTGATGGTCATTGTTGTTTTTCGGTTGTTGTTATGGCGTCTATTTGTGTTTTATATCTCTTGATATTAGTCATGGTAGCTATCGATAAAGGAGATACCTCATTACAAAGGGGGTAATTTTTATTGTTTTGTATATAAATGAATTTTTGAGGTGTATTAATGCTATAAAGTTTATGTTTTGTTTTTAAGTGATTGATTTTAAATTTTTTTGTGCCTATAAAATTGCTTTTATTAATTGAGGTTAAGTGGAATATTACCGAGAATGTGAGGCTGTTGCTTAGTAAAAATTGACTTAGGTTATACAGGTTGGGGATAGGAGGTGTTTTTGGAGATGTTGATGAGAATAAGTCGAAAATTATGGGGCAAAAAACACGTGGTAGGACATTTGGGTGAAATTCAAAACGTGATCACATTTTTAGTGGAAGCGTAAGCAAGATCCAATTTTGAGGGGCTAGCGCTTTACATCACTATTGAGGTGCCTAGACTGGCGACGATTTGAGGTTATAGGATAGATGTTATGTGGAGTTGGTTAGCAGTTTCGTTATCTGGTATCGGAGCGATAGCAGGAGCCAAGCATAGGCATGTTACTCAAACCTTAATCTATAAAGTTTTCACTTTCGTACTCTTAGCGACGATTGCATTAAGCCAGCCTGAGATTACCAACTACAGTTATTGGATTGTTGGTGGCTTGGTTGTGTCTGCACTGGCGGATATTCTGCATACTCTGTCTAAGAGAAAGCCACTGCACTTCATTTTTTTCTTAGTGGCACAACTCTGTTATAGCAAGGCATTTTGGCTACAACTGTCTGGGCAACTGGTATGGTGGCTATTCGCCTTGTTACTTGCGGCATGCGTCGTTGCCTTTTTCTTATTGTTACCTCGTCTGGATAAGTTGGTATTTCCCGTTGTGATTATGGGAATTGTACTGATTCAGTTGGCATGGGCGTCGGGAGAGGTGTGGTTACTTGATCCACATCTGTCACATGGCGTTGGCTTCATTGGTTGTTGTGTCTTATTACTTTCAGCTTTGGCTTACGCATTAAATGGTTATCGAAGCCCGATCAAAGGGGCTTACGTGTGGGTGACAGGTAGTTATTTCCTAGCTCACTCTTTAATCGTGGCGTCATTAACCCTTTAGTCGATAACAGCTCTGAGGCTGCGTTATATCAAAGTGTGCTAACAGCAATCCGCTATGCTTGGTGAGATATGACAAAAGGGGAACCTCTAATGACGACAGAAATCCATGCTCACAATGTACTGAACTTATTAAACGAACAAGCTCTAACGCGTGAAGAGTTAGCGGAAAAGCTAGCACAAGAATATGGTTCAGAAGCCCGTTTCCATACTTGTAAGTTAAGTGGTTTGGACTTAGATGCATTGCTAACATTCTTTGTGAAAATGGAGAAGGTGGTGCTAGAGGACGACAAACTGAGAACCAACATGGCACGAGTATGTAGCCATTAATTCGATTGTTTTGGGGAAGTGGATTGCTGCTTCCCTTTAAATCAAATATTTAACACACAACCTCCCTACCGGGTTCGAAAAGCCGGATTGAGGCTGCTATACTCCGCGCACCTTCGCTTTTCAGGACTTACTCATGGAAATCCTATCTGCAGCCACCATGCTGTTTCTTATTATGGATCCGTTAGGCAACTTGCCGATCGTGCTCTCCATACTTAAACATATCGATCCAAAGCGACGCCGAATTGTTTTGATTCGTGAGCTTATGTTCGCGTTGATTATCCTATTATTGTTCTTGTTTGCCGGTCAGAGCATTCTCAACTTTTTGCACGTTCAGCCAGAAACCTTGAGTATTTCGGGCGGTATTATCCTGTTTATCATCGCGATTAAGATGATTTTTCCAAGTGCCGGGAGTATCACTGGATTAGCGGCGGGTGAAGAGCCATTTATTGTACCTATGGCGATTCCGATGATTGCGGGGCCATCGGTGATTGCAGCCTTGATTCTGCTATCGACTCAGCACCCAGGTAATATGTTGGAGCTATCTGCAGCGGTCTTATTGGCTTGGGGCGCAACCTTCTTTATCTTGATGTTTAATGGTTTCTTCCTGCGTATCCTCGGAGAGCGAGGCCTGAAAGCGGTAGAGCGATTGATGGGTCTATTGCTTATTATGATATCAACGCAGATGTTCCTTGATGGTATCAAAGCTTACATGCTCTCTTAACATCTGTTTGCCCCAGTAAAATTAAAATAAAGCCGCTCAAATGAGCGGCTTTATTTTTACATCATGTATTTGCGTCGGATATCGAGCAGAGCAAAGATGCCGAAGATCAGAATTGACCACTTCTCCCAGCGCGTCATTGAGATCTTATCGCCAAATGCACCAATGAAGATCAGCATTTGTAGACCGTGCATGAAGAACAAGAAAGCCGTCATGATATACAGAGCAATAGCTGCGTTTCCTGGGAATGGATGGAAAATATTGACGATAAGAACAAACCAAACGAAAGCAATAGCCGCTTTGGCTACGGGAATCAGTACATTCATTATTTAAATCCTATTCAGAATTAGTTCTATGAAAAAGGCGGTAACTCGACTGCCCAGTCGTTTTATCACGATAGAGCTCCCAGTTCTCAGGCATGCCTTCCAGCTTAAGTTCTTTTTCAGTTTCGACATACACAACAGCATCTTCAGCCAACCAACCGTTAGATTCGAGTAGGTTGACTGTCTCAGCAAGAAGGCCTTTGCGGAAAGGTGGATCCAAGAAAACCACATCATAGGGTGTCCCCGGCTTACTGAGGTAAGAGATAGCGTCGATATTCTCCACCTTTATGTTGTCGGCATTCAGTTCTTTAGCGTTGTCTGCAAGCTGTTTAGCCGCCTTTTGGTTCATCTCTAAAAGTGTCACCATCTTCGCTTGGCGAGACGCTGCTTCAAAACCGAGCCCGCCAGAGCCTGCAAATACATCCAGACACGTCGCGTTTGGGATATCTTGAGCTACCCAGTTAAAGAGTGTCTCTTTTACTCGGTCAATGGTTGGGCGTAACCCCTCTAAGTCGTGAACTGGGAGTTTTCGACCTCTCCATGAGCCACTGATGATTCTAACAAAGCCTCCAGATGGCTTTTTTTGTGATGTGTTTTGCTGGCGACGTCTTACCATAGATTTTTTGACCGCTAATAAAGTGATACTATATCGAGCCCAATTTAGTTTGGTTCGAGTATTAAATAAATTTTGCAATGACAAAGTGTATCAAGCAAACAGCAAGCATATCACTGCTTTGTCATTTTTCTTTACTATTCGTGTCTGCAAGTTTGTATTGTAGAACAATAGCAAAGAGTCGACGTGCATTAAGTCAATACAGTTAATTAGTAGATCTAGGAAACTCCTCTGATGGCGGAAAAAAAGAAGCGCGGATTATTATCGTGGCTTGGCTTTGGTGAAGAAGAACAGAGCCCACAAACGCAGACTGACTCTAAAGTAGAGCAGCAAACGGAAGAGCAGCCTCAAGCTGAGGTTGAGCAACCGGTAGAAAAGGAAGAATCTGCACAAGAGGCGGAGTTACAAGAAGAGCTTGAACAGCCAAGTGCTGAGGTTCAACCTGAACAAGCAGAAGCAGAAGCAGAAGCAGAAGCAGAAGCAGAAGCAGAAGCAGAAGCAGAAGCAGAGCCTGAAGCGGTTGCAGAAGAGCCACAAGTTGAAGAAGTTCAAGAGAAACCAACCGAAAGCTTCTTTGCGCGCTTGAAGCGCAGCCTAAGCCGCACTAAAGCTAACATTGGTGCAGGCTTCTTTGGTTTGTTCAAAGGCAAACAAATTGATGAAGATCTATTCGAAGAGCTTGAAGAACAACTGTTGATTGCTGACGTGGGCATGAACACCACAGTCAAAATCATTGATAACCTAACAGAAAAAGCATCTCGCAATGACCTGAAAGATGGGGAAGCGCTGTATGGTCTATTGAAAGAAGAGATGGCTGATATCCTAAGCCAAGTGGAACAACCTCTAGAGGTGGATACCACTAAAACGCCTTACGTCATCCTAATGGTTGGTGTTAATGGTGTAGGTAAAACAACGACCATAGGTAAGCTTGCGAAACAGTTCCAGAATGAAGGCAAGAAAGTGATGCTGGCGGCGGGTGATACCTTCCGTGCTGCAGCGGTTGAGCAGCTTCAAGTATGGGGTAAGCGCAACGACGTACCTGTTATTGCTCAGCACACTGGCGCTGACAGTGCTTCGGTTATCTATGATGCGATTGAAGCTGCAAAGGCTCGTGGTGTGGATGTGGTTATCGCTGATACAGCGGGTCGTCTACAGAACAAGAGCAACTTGATGGAAGAGCTGCGTAAGATTGTTCGTGTAATGAAGAAGATTGACGACTCAGCACCGCATGAAATCATGCTAACGTTAGATGCAGGTACTGGTCAGAACGCAATCAGCCAAGCGAAATTGTTCAGTGAAGTCGCGCCAGTTACCGGTATCACACTAACTAAGCTAGATGGTACAGCAAAAGGCGGTGTGATTTTCTCTATCGCTGACCAATTCCAGATTCCAATTCGCTTTATTGGTGTTGGTGAAGGTATTGACGATCTGCGTCCATTTGAGTCAAAAGACTTTATTGAAGCGCTGTTTAGCCGCGAAGAGTAATTGGGGTAGCAATTTGGTTTATGTTTAACCTGCTACCTTTTTAAATTTGATAAGAGTGATCGTAAGAGGAATTTTCGGTGATCAAATTTCAGCAAGTGAGCAAGGCCTACCGAGGTGGACGCCAAGCATTACAAAAAGTGGATTTTCATCTTAAGCGAGGTGAAATGGCTTTTTTGGGTGGGCATTCCGGTGCGGGCAAAAGTACACTGCTGAAATTGATCTGTGCTATTGAGCGCCCGACCGACGGGCGCGTTTGGTTTAACGATCACGACATTACTCGAATACCGAGTAAAGATATTCCTTTCTTGCGCCGTAACATCGGTATTGTTTTTCAAGACCACCGTTTGTTAATGGACCGCTCTATTTACGACAATGTGGCACTGCCAATGCGTATCGAGTCGATTTCTGAAAATGAAATCAAGCGACGCGTAGGTGCTGCATTGGATAAAACAGGCCTTTTAGATAAAGCGCGTTGTTTACCGAGTCAATTGTCCGGTGGTGAGCAGCAACGTGTGGGCATTGCTCGCGCTGTGGTGAATCGACCAACCTTACTTTTGGCTGATGAGCCGACCGGCAACCTAGACCCAGAATTATCGAACCGAGTTTTAAGGCTGTTCGAAGAGTTTAATCGAGCAGGCGTGACCATCCTTTTAGCTACACATGATGTGGGGTTAGTAAACACTCGCCCACAATATCGTCATTTCGAGTTAAACCAGGGCTTCTTAAGTGAGGTAGAAGACTATGGCCGTTAATAAACGTCTTAAAAAGGCGAAGCCAAAGCGCGCCAATAATCGTGCCGCCAGTGATGGCTTTTTAGTGATTCATTGGAAGCAGGCGAAGTCTTCTTTATCAGAACTGTGGCAGCGTCCATTAGGTAACTTGCTCACTTTAGCCGTGATCTCTATGGCATTAGCGATGCCAGCGTGTTTATACCTACTGGGTAAAAACGTGGGTGAAGCTGCACAAGATGTGGCAAGCCCTTCTCAGGTGAGTGCTTACATAGAAGAGGGTATCCCTGAACCGCGAGTGATGGTGATGAAGGATGAGATTGAGAGTTGGCCACAAGTAGAGCTGGTGGAATATATCTCGCCACAACAGGGCCTTGCCGACCTCAGTCAATATTCAGGTTTTGATGACGCATTGACCATCCTTGATGATTACTCACTGCCAGGTGTATTGATCATTACACCGAGCGTTGGAACTGACACGGAAATTAAAGCACTGGCTGAGCAAGTCAAAGAGCAACCTTCGGTGACTGATGTTCGCCTTGATGAAGATTGGTTGGCAAGACTTGATGCGATTAAAGCACTGGCTACTGTCATCGTAGTGACATTAACCTTCCTTATGCTAGGGGCGGTATTTCTAATTATTGGTAATACCCTGCGCTTTAATGTGCTTGCTCACAAAGAAGAGATCCAAACTATGAAGCTCATCGGGGCAACCGATAGTTTCATTCTACGCCCTTATCTGTATACAGGTATGTGGTTTGGTGTATTGGGCTCTATCAGTGCATGGATCATGACAGCATTGATTACCGTCTTACTCAATAGTGCAGTGGACGACTTAGCTCAGTTATACGACAGTCATTTCCGTTTAATTGGCTTAAGCTGGGATGAATCATTGCTGCTTTTGATTGTTGGAACCTTACTTGGTAGTGTGGCAGCAAAACTTTCTGCCCAAAGACACCTAAAAGAAATTGAACCTGTTTAGGTGAATTGAGTCATATTTAGACGAGAAATAGACACATGCTAGTCAGTTTTCGCCTTGTATAGACGAATTGATTATGCATAATTACTTCCCCCTTCTTGAAACCTGTTCATTTTAGGTTCAAGATTAGCGGGTTCTAATAGAAAGACTACTCCAGATCAGAGATTGATGAGGAACCGAATGGCAAACCAAGCGTATCAAATGGCTTTAGTCACACAAGATAGCCTAGACAGCTATATCCGCTCAGCAAACAGCTACCCAATGCTAACTGCTGAAGAGGAGCGTGAACTTGCAGAGCGATTGCATTACAAAGGTGAGATCGAAGCTGCGAAAGGCTTGATCCTTTCACACCTACGATTCGTGGTTCATGTAGCGAGAGGTTACTCTGGTTACGGCCTGCCTATGGCTGACCTTGTTCAAGAGGGTAATATTGGTCTAATGAAGGCGGTTAAGCGCTTCAACCCTGAAGTTGGGGTAAGACTGGTATCTTTCGCTGTTCACTGGATTAAAGCTGAAATCCATGAGTACGTACTTCGTAACTGGCGTATCGTTAAGATTGCAACAACCAAAGCGCAGCGTAAGCTGTTCTTCAATCTGCGCAAGTCGAAGAAACGTCTAGGTTGGTTCAATAACGGTGAAGTAGAAACCGTTGCTCGCGAGTTAGGTGTAGAGCCTTCAGAGGTTCGTGAAATGGAATCTCGTCTTGCAGCACAAGATGCGACCTTTGAAGCACCTATGGACGATGATGACGGTGGTTCGGCTTACACAGCACCAGTGTACTATCTAGAAGACAAAGCGTCAGACGTAGCAGAAACGGTTGAAGCGGCAAACTGGGAAACGCATACCAACAATCGTCTTGGTCATGCACTAGCAAGCCTAGATGACCGCAGCCAACACATTGTTCGTTCTCGCTGGTTAGATGACGACAAGGCTACGCTACAAGATCTTGCTGAAACTTATAACATCTCAGCAGAACGCGTTCGTCAGCTAGAGAAGAATGCAATGAAGAAGCTAAAACAAGCAGTCGGCGACTTCTAAGCTCACACACAATTTTTTTGAAAAGGCCGAGATCGAGAGATCTCGGCCTTTTTATTTGGATCGCATTTTGGCGTATTTGCGATCGAAACTTTCAACCTTATATTGTGGATAACTCTGTGAGGAGTTTCTTCGTCAGTTGTCAAAAAGCAGGGTGTAGTAAGGCTTGCAGACGGTTTTACTGATGGGGATATTTTCAAACTAACCCACAGATAGATCAGGATCATCACTACATATTGTGGATCTATTTTTCATAAAACACTTTATTCACGCAATTCACAGATTTATCCACATATGGTGTAAAAGTGATCGCTAGTGGATAACCTTATTAAGTTGGTGTAAATGTTGGCCTTGGGATAGGTTACAATGGCACCAAAGTAAATCAGTACAAGAGAAAGTCATGGACCAGTTTAAACATATTGATGTGCAAGGTGCTCAAGCCCTCATTGAGCAGAGCGATGCACGCCTAGTAGATATTCGCGATCCACAATCATTTGCCGTTGCACACCCAGAAAGTGCGTATCATTTGACGAATGACACCATGGTCGCGTTTATGGATGAAGTAGAATTCGAACAGCCTATCCTTGTGATGTGTTATCACGGCATTAGCAGTCAAGGTGCGGCGCAGTATCTAGTCAACCAGGGCTTTGAAGACGTATACAGTGTTGATGGAGGCTTTGAAGCTTGGCATCGTGCCCAGCTCCCTGTGGTAACAGGCTAGTTTGCTTCCATAAACAAATTTAAGCAGGAAACTCTAATGGTAAGATTGATGGTATTGAACAATGCGCGTGTTGCGCAGGCCTTCATTGATTATATGGCGTCGCGTCATATCACGATTCAGATGTCTCCAGAAGGGGAAGGGCGTGTCGCTTTGTGGCTGATTGATGCTCAACATCAAGTAGAGACAGAAGCTGAGCTCACCCGCTTTTTATCTGAGCCGACCCATAAACGCTATCAAGCTGCTTCCTGGGATGTAGCTGAAACGCGTAAAAGTCAATTTCACTACCATACTCCGAGTTTTCTAAGCATGATTCAGTCTAAAGCTGGCCCGATCACGCTTAGCATTATGCTGTTGTGTGTGGTGATTTTTGCGCTGCAGCAGCTTGGCTTCAATCAGCAGATCTTTCAGAAGCTGCATTTTCCTGCTTTGGATGGCCAACAGTGGCAATTGTGGCGCTGGCTGAGCCATGCTGTTCTCCACTTCTCCGTTATGCATATCGCCTTCAATATTCTATGGTGGTGGCAGTTCGGCGGTGATATCGAGAAGAAATTAGGTGGCTTTAAGTTACTGCAGATTTTCGCTATCTCATCAGCATTATCCGGAGCGGGGCAGTATTGGGTTGAAGGTGCGAACTTTGGCGGGTTATCTGGAGTAGTGTACGCACTAGTGGGTTATTTGTGGGTCGTGAGTACTAAAGCCCCTCAATTAGGTCTAACCATACCAAGGCAGATAGTTGGCTTCATGCTGATTTGGTTAGTGCTTGGATACATGCAGCCTTTTATGGCGATTGCTAACACCGCACACCTTGCGGGTTTGATTGCAGGTGTCGGTATCGGTTGGATTGATTCGATAAAATCAAAGCATGCCATATAGCAATATGTGTGGTGAGCTTCTTTGTAAATACGAAAAAGCGGCTCGATGGAGCCGCTTTTCTTTATTGTGTTATTTCTTTATTGGTATAGGTATTTAGTAAATAAGAGGTCGGCAATGATGGTTTTGCCTGTTTCAGGTAATAGGATCTCATTAAGTCGGTCAACTAGGGTTTTACGTAAGTCTTCACGACCAGAAAGAGACTTAATGGTCTCTTCATTCTGTTTACCAAGCAGCTCAATCACAGCATCGCGAATAAGAGGTTGGTGTAGCTCAATCGCTGGGAGGTCAGTTGAGTTAGCAACCATAATGTCGATGCGCACTTGAATGTATCCCAGTTTTTTGCCCTTGGTATAGAAGTTGGTGGTGAGATCAGGTTCTAGCGTAAAGTATGCCAATTTGGGCGCTGACTCCTCTTCCGCCAATGAAGGCAAAGAAAAAAGTAGAGAGATCGCTAGAAATATTTGGGCTACATAACGTTTGTGCATATTTGTGACTTTTCTTTAGTTTAATCGCGATATTCGAAACGCGTTTGTCTTGTTACAATGAGCGGTCTAAATCTAAATACGTTTATAACACAGCTTGCGGTTAAAACAGCTCGTAAGTTGATGCTTTATTGTACGTGTAAAGTCACCTATTGAATACCAGTATGAATCAGCCAATATCGCTGTATCTTAATTCGTTAATGAATGTAGATTGGCAAAATACAGAAAAATTTGATTTTCCGAATCAAACCATCAAAGGGTGGTTAATGGAGCAAGGTTCGTTATCTCGTCGTTTGGGTAAGTGTTGTGAACACTTATCGGTCGAGTTACTTCATAATCAAGTCGTGGAGCGCTCAACACTACAGCACGACGAAGAGACTTTGCTTTCATCATCAGATTGTTTACTTCGTAAGGTTATCTTGGAGGGGGATGGTGAGCCTTGGGTACTTGGCCGTACCTTAATCCCGCGTCTTACACTAGATGACCAACACTCAGATCTGTCTCAGCAAGGCAATGTCCCGCTCGGACTGACGGTGTTTAGCGCAGAAAATGTTAAGCGTGATGCGCTGAAAGTCGGTTGGGTTGTGGTCGGTGAAGAGCGTTTGCTTGCTCGCCGATCGCGTTTATGGATGAATCATAAGCCCATGTTAGTGGCGGAACTTTTTTTACCAACTTCACCCATTTACTCTAAGGAGAGTGTGTAAATGCTGGCCACGAAAGCGAAAGCCTATTGGCAGTTAACGCGAATGGACCGCCCGATTGGAACCTTATTATTGTTGTGGCCAACCTTATGGGCGCTAGTGATTGCCGCCAATGGTCTACCGGATCTGTCGGTCTTCGTGGTGTTCGTGTTGGGTGTCGTGTTAATGCGCTCGGCGGGGTGTGTGATCAACGATTTTGCCGATCGCAAGGTTGATGGTCATGTAAAGCGCACTAAGCAGCGACCTTTACCCTCCGGTGCCGTATCGAGTAAAGAAGCGGTAGTGTTGTTTTTGGTGCTAGCCATTGTCTCTTTTCTACTAGTGTTAACCATGAACACGCTGACAATTCAGCTGTCGTTTGTTGGCGTTGGCTTGGCGTTTATCTATCCTTTCATGAAACGCTTTACTCATCTACCTCAACTCTTTTTGGGTCTGGCCTTCAGTTGGGCGATCCCTATGGCGTGGGCTGCACAAACCAATGAACTACCGAGCGTTGTGTGGTTTGTGTTTGCCATCAACGCACTATGGACCATCGCTTATGACACTCAATATGCGATGGTTGATCGAGACGATGACCTTAAGATTGGTATTAAATCGACGGCGATTCTGTTTGGCCGCCAAGACAAGTTAGTGATTGGTGTGTTGCAGTTGATGACTTTAGCAATGTTGATTGCGCTTGGTATGCACTATCAACTAGGTGGGAGTTTTTATTGGAGTTTGTTGGTTGCCGGTGGACTGTTTGTGTACCAGCAGCATCTGATTCGTCACCGTGATCGAGACTTATGCTTCCAAGCCTTCTTAAATAATAACTATGTTGGAATGGCAGTGACCGCAGGTTTACTTATCGCATTCTGGTAAAAAACACCACTTGTAAAAAAGGCACTCAATGAGTGCCTTTTCTGTTTTTAAGCTTTTGATCGAATTATTCTGCTTGATGAATACTCTCTTCGATCGTCAAGCGGACCTCAGGGTAAAGCATCGAGTAAAGCAACTTAGCGAAAACCGTGGTCTTTTCTAGATCGCAGTCCCCATCTCTATCTAAGTACGCTTGCTGTTTCAGCGTTGCGAACATTGACGCGAATACACCCTTGTCGAAAAACTCTGGAGCATTGATGCCGTGCAGACGACCTAGGCGCTGTGCGATATCTTGACTCTTCTGCTCAAGTTCTGCCTTATCGAGGTCTGGATTCTCCGCCAGCAGGTTCAATGCAATAGAGTAGCGTTGCAGTGTTTCAGAGATAGTTCGTCCTAGTAGCATCAACGGTTGGCTGTTCGATTGGTTGATCGTGACTTCGTTGTCTTTGGTCCTGATCATACCTTGGCGTTCCAATTCAGAGATAATGTTGGCGACAACTTCATTTAGCTTATCTTCTGGATAGCTAAGGAATAGCTCTTTCTTCAGGAACGGATAGATGATCGCCACATTGTTTTGAATATCTGTAATCGATAACTCTCGTTGACGAATTAGCATCTGAGCGACCAATGATGGCAGCGCAAATAGATGGATGATGTTGTTGCGGTAGTAAGTCATCAAGATCGACTGGTGACGGTCGAGCGAAATGATGTCGCCCATAGTGTCTGATTCGATCAAGAACTTATTCAGAGATTCAGCGTGTTTGACCAAATCTTCTGCGCTGTCTTTTGGTACTGTGAATGTGTCAGAGTAAGGCACATTCTTCAGTAGCGACAGGTAGCAATCAATCTGTGAAACCAGTGAATCACGAGACAATGCACGTTGACGTGACGCCAGCAGAGCGGTTGCACACAAAGTCAGAGCATTGGTTGCTGCTGCATCATTAATGTGTGTCATCATCTTAGTGGCCAGATCGTTCACAACCGGTGTCATCCATTGTGGCTTGCTCGTGCCAATAGGATCGATGTCTTTGGTCCACTCTGGAGAATGTTCATTCAGGTATTGGTTCAACTGAATGGGTTCACCGAAGTTAACGTAGCCTTTACCAAAGTTGCGTAGTTTACGAATGGTACGAATTACTAAGCCTGCATTCTCTTTCTCTTTACGCTTACCACGCAGCTCTTTCGCGTAAGTCGCCACTTCCATTACATGTTCGTAACCAATGTAAACAGGCACTAGAGTAACAGGACGATTCATGCCACGCAGCATTGCCTGAATCGTCATAGCCAACATGCCGGTTTTTGCTTGCAGTAGACGACCCGTTCGAGAGCGCCCCCCCTCACTGAAGTACTCAACTGAGTAACCCTTCGCAAATAGCTCAGCTAGGTACTCACGGAAAATCGTTGAATACAGCTTGTTGCCTTTAAAGCTACGGCGAATAAAGAACGCCCCACCGTGACGGAAAATAGGACCAGCTGGGAAGAAGTTGAGGTTGATGCCCGCTGCGATGTGTGGAGGAACCATACCCTCGTGGTAAAGCACATAAGAGAGTAGTAGGTAGTCCATGTGGCTACGGTGACAGGGTACATAAACAATTTCGTGGCCGTCTTGAGCCAGCTTACGAACCGTAGACGCATTGTGAATGTGCAGGCCTTGGTAAAGTTTATTCCATAGCCAGCCTAGGATTTTCTCACCGCGTTTGATCAGAGAGTAAGAGAAATCAGCCGCAATCTCATCCATGATGTTTTGTGCTTCTTTGCTCGCTTTCTCGATCGAGATGTTCTTTGACTTTGCTTCATCCTCAATCGCTTTTTTGATCGCTTCTGATTTTAGTAGGCGGTTGAATAGCGCTTGGCGACTTGGAAGGTTAGGACCAGACGCCGCGAGTTTTTGGCGAGAGAAATGGATACGAGCTACGCGCGCTAGTTTGTGCGCAATGGTGCTGTCAGTACCGTGAGAGTTTGCCATGTAGCGTAGTGATACCACTGGGCTGAAACGAACTAAACAGTCGCGGCCAGCTAAGAGAACCGCTTTTGACTTTTCTAATCCATTCATCGCTTGCAGATAAGGTTTTTGGGTATTCTCTTTCCCCGGTTTGCGGCCCCACAATACGGTCGCTGGGATAACCTGAACGTCTAGCTCTGAGTCAGACTCATGAAGCTGAAGCAGCTCAGTGAATACTGCGATCGAGGAACTAGGTATGTGATCATCATCTTGTACTAGGGTTTTGCGCGACGCGATAAATACGTAGCGTTGCAGTGATTTACCGTTAATCTCAAGTGGGCTCAGTGGATCAGGAAGTCCAAGCTCTAATGCATGTTTTTGTAGAGTTAGGAGATCGACACTCGATCGGAAAGGCAACGCATATACAATTGGTTTGCCTAAATCTATGTTCAAATCTTCAATAGGGTTTGAAGGAATGGATGTGCCTTTTACCAATACCGATAAAGGAAGCTTCATCATTGAACGTGAAAAAGATTGTCCAGAAGACATATAGGTTCACTGCCTCAGTAGTTTTTTGTCATGCTCAAGCATATCTCTATGTTTCATGGGTGGTTTTAAATAGAGGTAGGCTTAGGCGTAAATTTAATCGATGCAAGAATACCAGAAACTGGTCTAACCTTTTAATGGAATTAGTCATAATGACGTTAAGTTTGCGGAAAATCATTCATCGACTGATTGAGTATAGGTTTAATCGTCACTAATTTTTAAAGCCATTGCTTAAAACAATAACTTAGTTGACTGTTTATAAAGTCATAAAAATGAGCTCATTGTTTAAAAATGAACTAAAAACAACCAATTGCTTTGCTTTTGTTCAGTTACTGGATATACTCACAGTCAACTGTATAAAAAGACAGGTGACTCATGAAGCCGTTAACGCCCCGCCAACAACAAGTCTTCGACCTGATAAAGAACAAGATCGAAGAGTCCGGTATGCCACCGACACGTGCTGAAATTGCGCGTGAATTAGGCTTTCGCTCTGCTAATGCAGCAGAGGAACATTTAAAAGCTCTAGCTCGAAAAGAGGCTATTGAGATCATTCCGGGTGCGTCTCGTGGTATTCGCATCTTGCTTGATGACGCTGCCAACGACGAAGAAGGTCTGCCTTTGATCGGTCAAGTGGCGGCGGGTGAGCCTATCCTTGCTCAAGAGCATGTAGAAACACATTACCAAGTTGATCCTGGTATGTTTAAGCCACAAGCAGACTTCTTATTGCGCGTGAATGGCGAAAGTATGAAAGACATCGGTATCATGGATGGTGATCTACTGGCTGTGCATAAAACGCAAGACGTACGCGATGGCCAGGTTGTGGTTGCTCGTGTCGACGATGATGTAACGGTTAAGCGTTTGGAGCGTAAAGGCTCAACAGTACTGCTACATGCTGAAAACTCAGAGTTTTCTCCAATCCAAGTGGATTTAGAAACCCAGCACTTAGCCATTGAAGGTTTAGCGGTTGGTATTATTCGCAACACAGATTGGATGTAATATCACATAATGAGCTATTGATATTTATTCTCAATAGCTTGTTATTGTAATTGATATTCATTATCATCTTCCTTGTCAAGCTACAAGGAAGATGAACATGTCTAATCAAAATAAACCTCAGTCAGCACTGCTTTCTTCAAAGCATGGCGCTGCCCGTAAGCCGATGGCTCAGCAAGACATGGTTCATTCTGAATTTCATGTTCCCAGTAACCTTATCCAACCTCTTTGGTTTCGCAGCCGAGAAAGTCTCGCTGACGATGGCCTCGTTTACGATCCAATTGCTGCCCAAGCGTGTACTCGTTGTCGTCTTGCCCCTGAGTGCTTAACGGGAGAGCTCGATCAACAACAGCTTCTTTACGCAACATTGACTCAGCTTTGTGACAATCAAATCCAACAGTATCTGTCTCATAACCCCGAAGCGTGGATTATTAACGTTGGAGCAGGGCTTGATACACGTTTCTACCGCTTGGACAATGGTCGTTGTCACTGGGTAGAGCTAGATGTCACTGAAAACTTGGTATGGCGTCAGCGTTTATTTCATAAAAATGAACGCTATCGCTTAGAATGTGGCTCAGTAAATGATCTGACTTGTCTTGATGAACTGAATATTCCAGAGCAAGCCCCTGTTTTGATCGTCTGTGAACATGCACTGCTCGATTGCGATGAACAAACCACCGCGCATTTTACTCAAGCGTTGAGTCGTCAATTTACTCATGCGCATGCCTGCTTAGTTCTTGCGGGGGATAAGACCTCAAGCAAGCTTGGTCAAAAGCTGGGTTCTGGCGAATACGCGCACGGTTTGGCTTCTCCCGTTGATAGTGTGTTGAATTGGCTACCATGGACTCAATGGGTCAAAGCCTTCTCACCTTTGGATCAGCAATGTAACCGCTGGAAGCTATGGCATAGAATGTTGAGTAAGTTGACTCAATACAAGAAGCGACTGACTCCACAACTTATTGTGATGAAGTGGTAGCGGGATTCTCCACCTCGTTCACGATTAAGCTTTAGTCATCACATAGTGAATCTCTACCCCCTAGGTTAAACTATCACCTCAAATCAAAGAGGTGATCGTGAAGCTATTTCTCCCCCAATCTATTGTTCAAACTCTAACGAATTTATCGGTGCACCAGCGAGTACTCATGCTCGCGATACCTATGGTTCTCTCCAATATAACCGTCCCACTGCTTGGTTTGGTTGATGCAGCTGTTATCGGTCACCTGGAGCACGCTTGGTATCTAGGTGGTGTAGCACTTGGCGGCACTATGATCAGTGTGACCTTTTGGTTACTCGGCTTTCTAAGAATGTCGACGACAGGCTTAGCGGCGCAATCTTATGGTGCCAATGATAATCAGCAATTGGGTCTGGTGTTCGTGCAGGGCATAACCATGAGTTTAGCTTTTGCTGCACTATTTTTACTGCTGCATGGCGTGATCGCTGAACTGGTGTTCTCTTTCAGTAGTGCTAGCGAGCAAGTGAAGTTTTATGGTGAGCAGTACTTTTCGATTCGAGCCTGGAGTGCTCCCGCAGCCCTGAGTAATTTTGTGATTCTTGGTTGGCTGCTTGGAACACAAAATGCCAAGGCGCCGATGTGGATGGTGATCATCACCAACGTCACTAATATTGTGTTTGATGTGATGTTTGTGATTGGACTCGGTTGGCAAGTTGAAGGGGCAGCTTATGCGTCAGTGCTGGCCGATTACGTAGGGCTGTTGTTTGGCTTGATGTGCGTAGCACGTGTTTGGTCACAGAGGCAGCTGCCCTCAACTTTGTCTTTGATAAAACAGACCACTCAAGGGCTTTCTCGTTTCGTCAAACTCAATCGCGATATCTTTTTACGTTCTCTGTGCTTGCAAGCCACTTTTACTTTTATGACTTTCCAGGGCGCAAGTTTTGGCGATGATGTGGTTGCTGCCAACGCGGTATTGATGAGTTTCTTGATGATCATCTCCTATGGGATGGACGGCTTTGCCTATGCGATGGAGGCGATGGTGGGAAAAGCCATTGGTGCTAAAGATAGGCAAGAGTTGAATCAGTCCCTCGTGGGTACTTTTTTCTGGAGCCTGATCATTTGCCTTGGCCTGACTGCGGTGTTCATGATGCTAGGTAGCAACATGATAAATATGATCACAACTATACCTGAGGTAAAAGCGCAGGCGATGATTTACTTGCCTTGGCTCGTCGCAATGCCGTTGGTGTCGATGTGGTGCTTTTTGCTAGACGGTATTTTTATCGGCGCGACTAAGGGGAAAGAGATGCGCAATAGTATGTTTGTTGCGACTTGCACTTTCTTCCTTATCTTCTTTTTAGCCTCATCGTTAGAGAACCATGCACTATGGTTTGCGATGATTTTCTTCATGGGGATGCGCGGAGTTGGACTGGCGGTATTGTTTGTTAGACAGTGGAAAAGGAATGAGTTTTTAGCGTAGTGTACGGATAGATAAGCATTTAGAACACCATGATCTAATTACTCTCTTAGTGTTGTTAAGTATTTGATTTAAAATAAAACAGCAAGCGTGTGTGCTTGCTGTTTTAGTATTTGGCCTATAGGTGGTCAAATGCTCCCAGAGCTGTACGCCTATTTAAAACAAACGGTTCAAACCATTAAGGGCAGCAACACGATATGCTTCTGCCATAGTCGGATAGTTGAAGGTTGTGTTGACGAAATACTCGATGGTATTCGCTTCGCCTTTCTGCTCCATAATCGCTTGGCCGATGTGAATGATCTCTGCGGCACGCTCACCAAATACATGGATGCCCAAGATTTCTTTGGTTTCACGATGGAATAGAATCTTTAAGCTACCGATGTCTTTACCTGCAATTTGCGCACGGGCTAGGTGTTTGAATGAAGAACGTCCCACTTCGTAAGGTACTTTGGCTGCAGTAAGCTCTTGCTCGGTTTTACCAACAGAACTGATCTCTGGAATGGTGTAGATACCGGTTGGGATATCTTCAATCAGGTGTCTTTCGGCTTCGCCTTTGACAATGGCTTGCGCGACAAATCGGCCTTGGTCGTATGCGGCACTCGCTAGGCTAGGGTAGCCAATCACATCACCCACTGCATATATGTGGTTAACACTGGTTTGGTAGTTGGCGTTGACAGAGACTTGACCGCGTGAGTCTGCTTCTAAACCAACCGCTTCGAGATTAAGTTTGTCGGTATTACCCGTTCGGCCATTTGCATATAGCAGGCAGTCTGCACGCATCTTCTTACCTGACTCTAAGTGGATGACCACTCCATCGTCTGTACCTTCAATTCGCTCAAATGTTTCATCGTTGCGAATGACGACACCGCTATTCCAGAAGTGATAAGAGAGCGCATCAGACGTTTCATTGTCTAGGAATGACAATAGACGGTCTCGAGTATTGATAAGGTCTGTCTTTACACCCAGCCCGCGGAAGATAGATGCGTACTCACAACCGATAACACCAGCACCGTAAATGATGATGTGTTGCGGGTCGTGTTTTAGTGACAGGATTGAATCACTGTCGTAGATACGCTCATGTAGGAAGTCGACGTTTTCAGGTTGGTAAGGTCTTGAGCCTGTCGCAATTACAAACTTGTCAGCAGAGTAAAGCTCTTCTGTACCGTCACTTTGCATCACAGAAACCGTGTTGCTATCAATGAAGCGTGCAGTACCGAAGACTAATGTGCATTGATTGCGATCGTAGAAGCCTTGGCGAAGTCGCGTTTGCTTGTCGATAACGGATTTAGCATGACCAAGAATGTCAGAGAAGGTTGCGTGGAGGCTTTTGTTATTTTGGCAAAAGAGTGGGTTGCTGTTGAATTCGATAATACGACTAACGGCGTGTCGTAGTGCTTTCGATGGGATGGTACCCCAGTGAGTACACCCGCCACCTACACTGCTCTCTTTTTCAATGATGGCAACATTCAACCCGGCTTTGGTTAATCCCATCGCTGCCCCTTCACCACCGGGGCCACTACCAATCACGATCACATCAAAGTGGTTCGAATGCGACATAGATATCTTCCTTGTTATATTTGTTTAACATTGCTTTAGCCAGATTTTAACTGATTCCGTTATTTGGTACATGAAAAGGACATCAGAGAGTCGAGCGGATCACGCAGTGTTAAAGAAAAAGTTATATTTGGTATGTTGTATGTCTCCAAATTACAGCTCCGCGATTGAAATTTTGTTCTCGAACGTATTTACTTCGGTACGTGAACAAAGAGGGGTGTCTGATGTCATATATAGCGAGAATGCCTTATAAAATAGAGTGATTCGAGTTATATTTACCTGAGTATTAGGCATGCCTGTTTAGGCTGTAAAAGAAGAAATTGATAAAGTATGAAACCAATGGGAATTCGCGCACAGCAAAAAGAAAAAACTCGTCGAAGCTTAATCGATGCTGCGTTTAGTCAGTTGAGTGCTGACCGCAGTTTTTCAAATCTGAGCTTAAGAGAGGTTGCTCGCGAAGCCGGCATTGCTCCAACTTCTTTCTATCGTCACTTCAAAGACATGGATGAACTCGGTTTGACCATGGTCGACGAAGGTGGCTTGCTATTGCGCCAGTTGATGCGGCAGGCAAGGCAACGAATCGTCAAAGAAGGCAGTGTTATCCGCACTTCGGTTGAAACCTTTATGGAGTTCATCGAAAGCAGCCCAAACGTATTCAGACTGTTATTGCGCGAGCGTTCAGGAACCTCATTTGAGTTTCGAACAGCCGTCGCAAGAGAAATGCAGCACTTTGTTGCGGAAATGACGGAATATCTAATAGGTACAGGGATGACTCGTGAAGAGGCTTTTACCCAAGCAGAAGCATCAGTCACCTTGGTATTTAGTTCCGGCGCAGAAGCTTTGGATTTAAATAGCCGTGAGCGAGATGAACTTGCTGAGCGGTTGATTATGCAATTGCGAATGATAGCCAAAGGGGCTTATTGGTATCGCAAAGAACGTGAACGTAACCGACTAAAAGGCGGGATTGAATAATGTCGAATGAAAAGAATACTGTGAACCGCGGTTCAGAAAGAAAAACACTGGTACTGGCTCTTGTTGCGGGTGTCTGTGGTGACGCATTGTTATCTTGGGTAACGATGAGCGAAGTTGGTTTCTCTATTTTCCCTCTTATTGCGCTAGTACTGGCTGTTCAAGCTCTTTATCAAGAGTACCTAGCAAACCCAGTATCTGAAGATATCCCACTAGTTGGCCTAGCGTGTTTCTTCGTAGGGGCATTTGGCCACTCGGCGTTTGTGAAAGCACAACACCCAGAAGCGGGCTCTAACTTCTTTGCTATTGTCGTGGCAATGCTACTACTCGCTTGGGTAGGCAAGAAACTAGGATTTATGTCTAAGTCAGCGTAACTTCAGCTGAATAGACAATAAAAAACGAGCCGCGTGGCTCGTTTTTTTGATCTAAAGAACCGATCATTAAGGTCGGTTCTTTTGTATCTATCGTTTCTATTTAGCTTTGCGCTCTAAGAACACACCTGCTTCCATATGATGAGTGTATGGGAACTGATCGAACAGAGCAAAACGCGTGATGTTGTGCGTCTCGCTCAGAATGTCCAAGTTCTCTTTGAGTGTGTCTGGGTTGCAAGAGATGTACATGATGCGTTCATAGCCTTGTACCATTTTACATGTATCAACATCCATGCCTGATCGCGGTGGATCAACAAAGATCGTGTTGCAGTTGTAGCTCTTTAGGTCGACATTAGCTTGTTTTAGACGACGGAACTCGCGCTTACCTTCCATCGCTTCAGTAAAATCTTCAGCCGACATACGAATGATCTGAACGTTATCGATGTTGTTTGCTGCAATATTGTATTGCGCAGAGTCTACCGATGGCTTAGCCAGTTCTGTTGCCAGTACTCGTTCGAAGTTTTGTGCCAACGCTAAAGAGAAGTTTCCGTTACCACAGTACAGCTCAAGTAGGTCGCCTTTGCTTTCTTGAGTGCAGTCTACCGCCCACTCCAGCATTTTCTCCGCAATCTTACCGTTAGGCTGTGTGAAGCTATTCTCTACTTGTTGGTAAATGTAGCTGTCGCCATTCACGTTAAGCTTTTCAATTACGTAGTCTTGGTCTAGCACAATCTTCATCTTACGCGCACGGCCAATCAGGTTTAAGTTGAATCCCTCATCATTGAGTTGCTGCTTGAGTGCTTTCGCGTTTTCAATCCACTCTTCATCAAGTTGACGGTGGTATAGCAGTGATACAAGTACTTCACCGCTTAGGGTTGAAAGGAAGTCGACTTGGAACAGTTTGTGACGCAGTGAAGGATTGCCTTTCATTGCTTCCATTAGTAGCGGCATTAAGTCGTTGATAAGACGGCTTGCTGCTGGAAACTGATCAACGCGGTACTTCTCTTTGGTTTCTTGATTGAACATCACGTAGTACATGTCATCACCTTCATGCCACACGCGGAACTCTGCGCGCATACGGTAATTCTGTTCTGGTGATTCATACACTTCCAATTCAGGCACATTGTATTGTGAGAACATCTCAGTCAGACGCTTGGTCTTTTCTGTTAGTTGTTCTTGGTAGCGTTGTGGGTTTACATCTAAAGTCGCCATTGTTATGCCTTTTGCTGTGGTACGTTCAAATCAAGAGCGCAGATTTTATTCAATCACAGCTTCTTGTCCAGTGTTGAGAGTCATTACCTGTAAATTGGCCATGAAAACTATAGCTTATAACTATCTTAGACTAGACAAATTATCGATAGAGCAATAGTATCCTTTTCCAGCTGGTGCCATTTAGATGTATAGATGGCTGAAAGGGAATCTGGTGTAAATCCAGAACTGACGCGCAGCGGTAAAAGAGAACGAGTATTCACCAAGACACTGCATACAGGATTATGTGGGAAGTCGAATATTAGGTAACCACTAGGTTGAGCTCTTGAGTCCGAATACCTGCCAGCAGCTAAGCCGCAATATTTGGCTTGGTAGGAATTTACGCGATTTAGGATCACAATATGAACAAGTCCCTTTTAGCGATAGCTGTAGCGTCGCTGCTTTCACCTATCTCCAATTTACACGCCCAAGAAGCCTCTGCCGATGAAACCATGGTGGTGACGGCGAACCGTTTTGAGCAGTCAGAAGCAAGTGTGTTGGCTTCAGTGACCACGATTACACGTGAAGAGATAGACATTCTTCAAGCTAAGTCATTAACAGAAGTATTTAAGTACGTTCCTGGCGTACAGCTTGGGGAAAATGGAAGCTCATTTCATTCGACTTCTATTTTTATTCGGGGTTCTGAGAGTAAGCACTCGCTCATTCTTTTGAATGGAGTAAAAGTAAATAGCGCATCTCAAGGTGGTTTTGATCTCTCTCTCTTACCTATCGAGATCATTGAGAGAATTGAAATTATCCGTGGTCCTCGTGCTGCCATTTATGGTGCCGATGCTATTGGTGGTGTTATTAACTTCATCACTCATCAGGCTGGTGATTCTCTGCATCAAATTAAAACGAGTATGGGAAGTGACAGTTACTATCAGACATCTTGGCAGTCTCGTGGACAATTAAATGAAAAAACTTATGGGACGTTTTTTGTAAATTACAAAGAGACGGACGGCTATAACATTAAGGCTGGTACATCGAAAGACATTGGTGGTGAATATGGTGGAGAGTCAAAGGATTTTTCGGCATCACTTTTCCATGAACTTTCTTCTCAGGTTCAGTTGAATCTAGATGTTTTCTATAGCGATAGTTTATCTGAGTACAATGGTAACAATAGTTCATTTGCGACAACTCTAAATGAACGAGATGCAGAGTTCTTCCAAGTAAGCGGTGGTGCGCTATACAGTAATGATGTTCTGTCTAGTCGTATTAATCTTTCGAAGTCTATCCAAGAGAGTACTACTTACCCTGTAAGTGAACCTGCGTACGTATCAACATACAAAACGAATCGTACATCTTTAAATTGGCTGAATTCATTTTTTGTTGAAGATGGTTTCAAAGTTAATGCCGGTTTAGATGTTGTAAATGAAGATGTATCTAGCGGTACAGTGGACTACGTGAAAAAAGATAGAACGAATACGGGTGTATTCGTTACCTCAACTAAAGAGCTTGGTCAGTTCACCTTAGATGGTAGCGTTAGGTTCGACGACGATACTAGTTTTGATAACTTCACGACTTGGTCTGCTGCTGTCGCCTATGATTTTAATGAAAAACTTAGAGTGTATGGTAGTTATGGAACGGCATTCAAAGCTCCGTCATTCTATGATTTATATGATCCAGCGTATGGTAATCCAGATCTCAAGGTAGAGGAGTCTGCTTCATCTGAAATTGGTCTAATTGGTCAATTCGAACTGATTGATTGGAGATTGAGTGCTTACACTTCTAAGTTGGAAGACATGATAATTTATTATGAACACTTGAACTGGGCACCAACAAATACGGATGCTGATATTTCTGGGGTTGAGTTTGAAGGTAGCTTTGATACTGGGCCTATTTATCACACAGTTGGTCTTGCTTATATGGATCCCGAGGATTCAGAAGGGAAGCAATTAGCTCGAAGAGCAAAAGAAACAGCTTCGTGGGTTGGTACTTTTTCCCAAGACTCGTGGGACTTATCTTTGGGTATGGTTTATCAAGGTGATCGTTACAGTGACTACAGTAACAATGACAAATTAGACGCCTACTCACTGTGGAATCTATCGACAAACTATTATGTTACGTCGAATATTACTTTATCAGGAAAAGTTAATAACCTGTTTGATGAAGATTATCAAACTGCGAAAGATTACATAACTCCAGAGCGTAGCTATTACCTAAGTGCCTCATACCAATTCTAATTACCTAAACCGCCCTCGGGCGGTTTTTTCTTATCGATAGATATCCAATATGAAAAAGAAAGTCATCATCAGCTGGTCTTCTGGTAAAGACTCTACGTTAACCCTCGAACGCCTAGTAGAAAGTTCTGACTATGAAGTGGTTGGTCTATATACAACTTATGTCGGCGACGAGGTCCCTTTTCAAGCAACCCCAAGAGAAGTCGTCGCAATGCAGGCGGAACTACTCGGTTTACCTCTCATCATGATTGAGCTGCCGGAAGTGTTCCCATCAAACGAAATTTATCAGAGCACTATTGTTAATGCACTGAAGCAATCGAGTTTAACCATTGATGCGGTCGCATTTGGCGACATGTTCTGCAATGGTATTGCGGATTATCGTCGAAGTTATATTGAACCTGCTGGCTGGGAGTGTGTATTCCCACTACTTGGAGAAGAGAGCAGTAAACTGGCCGATGAGATCATAGATAGAGGCATCGAAACCTTCTTAGTAACAATCGATACCAATGCTTTGTCCGCAGAGTATTGTGGGCAAGCTTATACAAAGTCATTGTTAGAGAACCTCCCCAACGGTGTTGACCCTTGCGGTGAGGATGGAGAGTTCCACACATTAGTAACTAAAGCACCATCATTTGATGGGGCAATAAAGGTTTCGTTGCTTGAAGTCGATAGAGGAGAACGTTTCGTACATCAACGTTACTTGGCTAACATAAGCCGTGACTAAGTTGGCGAATAATAAGTGAAGAGGTATGATTGCTGCGAACTTATTTATAGGTAGATGCAGTGTTGGGCGAGCAACAAAAAAACATACTGGTATTTGATTCGGGCGTCGGAGGTTTATCTGTCTATAAAGAGATAAACAAGCTACTGCCGAACCATAACTATATCTATGCTTTCGATAATGAAGCCTATCCCTATGGTGAATTGGAACAACAGGTTCTGATAGATCGAGTTGAGCAAATTGTCGCTAGCTTTATCAAAAGCCACGCTATCGATATAGTGGTGATTGCGTGTAATACCGCAAGTACCATTGTTCTTCCAACCTTGCGTGCCAATAATACGATTCCAATCGTTGGTGTCGTTCCGGCGATCAAGCCTGCATCTCTTATGGCAAACAAAGCGGTTGGTCTGATTGCCACGCCAGCAACGATTACTCGTCAATATACTCATGATCTGATCAAAAGCTTTTCTAGTGATAAGCACGTTGAACTATTGGGTTCGACAAAGCTGGTGGACATGGCAGAAGAGAAATTACGTGGGGAGCTCGTTAACCTCGAGGAGTTGGCTCAGATTCTCAGTCCAATGATGAATCTTGTGGATGTCGCTGTATTAGGGTGTACGCATTTCCCATTAATAAAAGAAGAGATCCAGAGCGTAATGGGAGAGGATGTTATGTTAGTGGACTCGGGCAATGCGATTGCCAAACGTGTCCAAAGCCTATTAGCAGTCGAAAGTGAAGATAAAGTAGTGGGAATAAGAGAGGTATATTGTAGTGCACCCCTAAGAAAAGAAGGTGCACTCAATAGAACATTAAAAGAAATGGGTTTTATGCCTGTTCAGATCCGTCCGCTTCAGGATGCTTAGGGTCATTTGCGATACGTACCTTCAAGGTACGCTGCATATAGTCTTTATCATTTAAGCTAGCAATGGCGTTATTGACATCGTTGCTAGCCATCACCACGAAACCAAATCCTCTTCTTTTACCAGTACGCTTATCTTTCATTAGTCTTACGGCAAATACTTCACCGTGTTCAGAGAAAAGTTCGCGAACATGTGATTCGTTGGCTTTATATGGAAGGTTACCCACGTATAGGGTTTGAGTTGAAGCTTTAGGTTCTGAATCTGATTTTGTGTCTGAGCCTGAAAGGTTAAGAATAAAAGCTGAAGCCAAGACACCGAGAACGAAAGTAATTGCAGGCGATATATCAACCTGTGAAAACACAATGCCGCCTAATACAGCCAGTGCGACAATTAACAACATCGATTTTTTTGAATTCATATCGGATTACTACATATTAATAAACGAAATAGACGCATCTACTATTAACAAAATAGACACATGAATCTTACGTTCATGGTTTGTATTTTTCCAATGTATTGCTGTGATGCGTCTCAAATGTTTAGTTTTTATTCAAAACAAGCGCTTTTGATGGCTTTTTAGTCGAACGAAATTTTTATTTAAAAAAGCCCTTGCGCTCCATTCGAATCTCTCTATAATGCCGCCTCACCGACACGGAGTGAGACGAAAGTCACACACTGAAATCGGTAGAGAAAAAAGAGTTTGAAAATAACCCTTGACTCTCAAAACAGTGCGAGTATAGTACGCACCCCTAGCGATTGAGATATAAATCACAAAACGCTAGAAGCTCTTTAAAAATTAGAACCTATCAATCTGTGTGGGCACTCGTTGATGAATATCACTAAGTTTGTTTTCGCTTTTATAAGCAAAGGCAAACAGATTCTTCGGAATCAAAATGATTTCAATGAACTGAGTGACCAATTCGAATTGGTACAGCCTTGAGCTGTTTGATTTCACTTTTTAAAGTGAAAACCAATAAGAGCACAGTCAATTCACTATCGTTAGATAGAATCAGTATTCATTGAGTCGACAAAATCTTAAATTGAAGAGTTTGATCATGGCTCAGATTGAACGCTGGCGGCAGGCCTAACACATGCAAGTCGAGCGGAAACGAGTTATCTGAACCTTCGGGGAACGATAACGGCGTCGAGCGGCGGACGGGTGAGTAATGCCTAGGAAATTGCCTTGATGTGGGGGATAACCATTGGAAACGATGGCTAATACCGCATGATGCCTACGGGCCAAAGAGGGGGACCTTCGGGCCTCTCGCGTCAAGATATGCCTAGGTGGGATTAGCTAGTTGGTGAGGTAATGGCTCACCAAGGCGACGATCCCTAGCTGGTCTGAGAGGATGATCAGCCACACTGGAACTGAGACACGGTCCAGACTCCTACGGGAGGCAGCAGTGGGGAATATTGCACAATGGGCGCAAGCCTGATGCAGCCATGCCGCGTGTATGAAGAAGGCCTTCGGGTTGTAAAGTACTTTCAGCAGTGAGGAAGGGGGTGTCGTTAATAGCGGCATTTCTTGACGTTAGCTGCAGAAGAAGCACCGGCTAACTCCGTGCCAGCAGCCGCGGTAATACGGAGGGTGCGAGCGTTAATCGGAATTACTGGGCGTAAAGCGCATGCAGGTGGTTTGTTAAGTCAGATGTGAAAGCCCGGGGCTCAACCTCGGAACTGCATTTGAAACTGGCAAACTAGAGTACTGTAGAGGGGGGTAGAATTTCAGGTGTAGCGGTGAAATGCGTAGAGATCTGAAGGAATACCAGTGGCGAAGGCGGCCCCCTGGACAGATACTGACACTCAGATGCGAAAGCGTGGGGAGCAAACAGGATTAGATACCCTGGTAGTCCACGCCGTAAACGATGTCTACTTGGAGGTTGTGGCCTTGAGCCGTGGCTTTCGGAGCTAACGCGTTAAGTAGACCGCCTGGGGAGTACGGTCGCAAGATTAAAACTCAAATGAATTGACGGGGGCCCGCACAAGCGGTGGAGCATGTGGTTTAATTCGATGCAACGCGAAGAACCTTACCTACTCTTGACATCCAGAGAACTTTCCAGAGATGGATTGGTGCCTTCGGGAACTCTGAGACAGGTGCTGCATGGCTGTCGTCAGCTCGTGTTGTGAAATGTTGGGTTAAGTCCCGCAACGAGCGCAACCCTTATCCTTGTTTGCCAGCACTTCGGGTGGGAACTCCAGGGAGACTGCCGGTGATAAACCGGAGGAAGGTGGGGACGACGTCAAGTCATCATGGCCCTTACGAGTAGGGCTACACACGTGCTACAATGGCGCATACAGAGGGCGGCCAACTCGCGAGAGTGAGCGAATCCCAAAAAGTGCGTCGTAGTCCGGATTGGAGTCTGCAACTCGACTCCATGAAGTCGGAATCGCTAGTAATCGTAGATCAGAATGCTACGGTGAATACGTTCCCGGGCCTTGTACACACCGCCCGTCACACCATGGGAGTGGGCTGCAAAAGAAGTGGGTAGTTTAACCTTCGGGAGGACGCTCACCACTTTGTGGTTCATGACTGGGGTGAAGTCGTAACAAGGTAGCCCTAGGGGAACCTGGGGCTGGATCACCTCCTTATACGAAGATATTCACGATAAGTGTCCACACAGATTGATGGTTTTGAAGCGTAAGCTTCGAGCTATTATTGCTCTTTAACAATTTGGAAAGCTGACTGATTTAAATAACAGAGTTATTTAAATCAAATTAAAAGTTCTCAATGTTTATCTGCTCTTATTTATTAAGAACAGTAAACACAACACAAACACATTCAAGTGTCTTGTATTCGAATCAATGTTTACATTGATTCACCATTGAGTCCGGCAAACACGTAATAAGAACTAACCCTTCTTGTTACAACCAAAAACCTTGGTTGCTATTTTGTCTTCACTTTGAAAAGTGAAAGCAAACAGTCATCAACTCGAAACCTCTTCGGGTTGTATGGTTAAGTGACTAAGCGTACACGGTGGATGCCTTGGCAGTCAGAGGCGATGAAGGACGTATTAACTTGCGATAAGCCCAGATTAGGTAGTAAAAACCTTTTGAGTCTGGGATTTCCGAATGGGGAAACCCACTTACATAAGTAAGTATCTTGTTGTGAATACATAGCAGCAAGAGGCAAACCGGGGGAACTGAAACATCTAAGTACCCCGAGGAAGAGAAATCAACCGAGATTCCGAAAGTAGCGGCGAGCGAAATTGGATTAGCCCTTAAGCTTTTAATGATGCAGGTGAAGGCTCTGGAAAGTGCCGCAATAAAGGGTGATAGCCCCGTAACCGACACATCATAATCAGTGAAATCGAGTAGGGCGGGACACGTGATATCCTGTCTGAATATGGGGGGACCATCCTCCAAGGCTAAATACTACTGACTGACCGATAGTGAACCAGTACCGTGAGGGAAAGGCGAAAAGAACCCCTGTGAGGGGAGTGAAATAGAACCTGAAACCGTGTACGTACAAGCAGTAGGAGCACCTTCGTGGTGTGACTGCGTACCTTTTGTATAATGGGTCAGCGACTTATATTCAGTGGCAAGGTTAACCGTTTAGGGGAGCCGTAGGGAAACCGAGTCTTAACTGGGCGTTCAGTCTCTGGATATAGACCCGAAACCAGGTGATCTAGCCATGGGCAGGTTGAAGGTTGAGTAACATCAACTGGAGGACCGAACCGACTAATGTTGAAAAATTAGCGGATGACTTGTGGCTAGGGGTGAAAGGCCAATCAAACCTGGAGATAGCTGGTTCTCCCCGAAAGCTATTTAGGTAGCGCCTCGGACGAATACTACTGGGGGTAGAGCACTGTTAAGGCTAGGGGGTCATCCCGACTTACCAACCCTTTGCAAACTCCGAATACCAGTAAGTACTATCCGGGAGACACACGGCGGGTGCTAACGTCCGTCGTGGAGAGGGAAACAACCCAGACCGCCAGCTAAGGTCCCAAAGTATAGCTAAGTGGGAAACGATGTGGGAAGGCTCAGACAGCCAGGATGTTGGCTTAGAAGCAGCCATCATTTAAAGAAAGCGTAATAGCTCACTGGTCGAGTCGGCCTGCGCGGAAGATGTAACGGGGCTAAGCTATACACCGAAGCTGCGGCTGCACACTTTAGTGTGCGGGGTAGGGGAGCGTTCTGTAAGCCGTTGAAGGTGGTCTGTAAGGGCTGCTGGAGGTATCAGAAGTGCGAATGCTGACATGAGTAACGATAAAGGGAGTGAAAAACTCCCTCGCCGGAAGACCAAGGGTTCCTGTCCAACGTTAATCGGGGCAGGGTAAGTCGACCCCTAAGGCGAGGCCGAAAGGCGTAGTCGATGGGAAACGGGTTAATATTCCCGTACTTCTTACAATTGCGATGGGGGGACGGAGAAGGCTAGGTGGGCCTGGCGACGGTTGTCCAGGTTCAAGTACGTAGGCGGAAGGTTTAGGTAAATCCGGACTTTCTTAACGCTGAGATACGATGTCGAGCCACTACGGTGGTGAAGTCATTGATGCCATGCTTCCAGGAAAAGCCTCTAAGCTTCAGATTGTAAGGAATCGTACCCCAAACCGACACAGGTGGTCGGGTAGAGAATACCAAGGCGCTTGAGAGAACTCGGGTGAAGGAACTAGGCAAAATGGTACCGTAACTTCGGGAGAAGGTACGCTCTTATCGGTGAAGTCCCTCGCGGATGGAGCTGACGAGAGTCGCAGATACCAGGTGGCTGCAACTGTTTATTAAAAACACAGCACTGTGCAAAATCGTAAGATGACGTATACGGTGTGACGCCTGCCCGGTGCCGGAAGGTTAATTGATGGGGTTAGACTTCGGTCGAAGCTCTTGATCGAAGCCCCGGTAAACGGCGGCCGTAACTATAACGGTCCTAAGGTAGCGAAATTCCTTGTCGGGTAAGTTCCGACCTGCACGAATGGCGTAATGATGGCCACGCTGTCTCCACCCGAGACTCAGTGAAATTGAAATCGCTGTGAAGATGCAGTGTACCCGCGGCTAGACGGAAAGACCCCGTGAACCTTTACTACAGCTTGGCACTGAACATTGACCCTACATGTGTAGGATAGGTGGGAGACTTTGAAACCGCGTCGCTAGATGTGGTGGAGTCGTCCTTGAAATACCACCCTTGTAGTGTTGATGTTCTAACGTTGGTCCCTGAATCGGGATTACGGACAGTGCCTGGTGGGTAGTTTGACTGGGGCGGTCTCCTCCCAAAGAGTAACGGAGGAGCACGAAGGTGGGCTAATCACGGTTGGACATCGTGAGGTTAGTGCAATGGCATAAGCCCGCTTGACTGCGAGAATGACAATTCGAGCAGGTGCGAAAGCAGGTCATAGTGATCCGGTGGTTCTGAATGGAAGGGCCATCGCTCAACGGATAAAAGGTACTCCGGGGATAACAGGCTGATACCGCCCAAGAGTTCATATCGACGGCGGTGTTTGGCACCTCGATGTCGGCTCATCACATCCTGGGGCTGAAGTCGGTCCCAAGGGTATGGCTGTTCGCCATTTAAAGTGGTACGCGAGCTGGGTTTAGAACGTCGTGAGACAGTTCGGTCCCTATCTGCCGTGGGCGTTGGAAGATTGAAGGGGGCTGCTCCTAGTACGAGAGGACCGGAGTGGACGAACCTCTGGTGTTCGGGTTGTCATGCCAATGGCATTGCCCGGTAGCTAAGTTCGGAATCGATAACCGCTGAAAGCATCTAAGCGGGAAGCGAGCCCTGAGATGAGTCTTCCCTGGCGCTTTAAGCGTCCTAAAGGGTTGTTCAAGACTAGAACGTTGATAGGCAGGGTGTGTAAGCGCTGTGAGGCGTTGAGCTAACCTGTACTAATTGCCCGTGAGGCTTAACCATACAACACCCAAGGGGTTTTGATGGACTCAAAGATACAAACGCTTGAATGAGTTTGAGAGAACAAGAAACAGCTTTCCAGATTACTTTTCTGAAAGAAAATCAGAGAAGAAAGAATTTGCTTGGCGACCATAGCGTTGTGGACCCACCTGATTCCATGCCGAACTCAGAAGTGAAACGCAATAGCGCCGATGGTAGTGTGGGGCTTCCCCATGTGAGAGTAGGACATCGCCAGGCTCCTATTTATTTTCACTTTTCAAAAGTGAAGACAAAAGGTTCGACTTTGCTTAGTCACTAAGCAAGTCACCATAAAGTTCTAATCTTTTTTAGAGTTTTATGTTGACTTACAGAGTCAATCGCGTATTATACGCATCCGCTTCAGCGCTAAAGCGTTGATAGCAAAGCTCTTTAACAATTTAAACCTATCAATCTGTGTGGGCACTCGTTGATGAATATCAAAAATTGATTCTTAGGAATCAAAATGATTTCAATGAACTGAGTGACCAATTAAGACTTCGGTCTTAGCACAGTCAATTCACTATCGTTAGATAGAATCAGTATTCATTGAGTCAACAAAATCTTAAATTGAAGAGTTTGATCATGGCTCAGATTGAACGCTGGCGGCAGGCCTAACACATGCAAGTCGAGCGGAAACGAGTTATCTGAACCTTCGGGGAACGATAACGGCGTCGAGCGGCGGACGGGTGAGTAATGCCTAGGAAATTGCCTTGATGTGGGGGATAACCATTGGAAACGATGGCTAATACCGCATGATGCCTACGGGCCAAAGAGGGGGACCTTCGGGCCTCTCGCGTCAAGATATGCCTAGGTGGGATTAGCTAGTTGGTGAGGTAATGGCTCACCAAGGCGACGATCCCTAGCTGGTCTGAGAGGATGATCAGCCACACTGGAACTGAGACACGGTCCAGACTCCTACGGGAGGCAGCAGTGGGGAATATTGCACAATGGGCGCAAGCCTGATGCAGCCATGCCGCGTGTATGAAGAAGGCCTTCGGGTTGTAAAGTACTTTCAGCAGTGAGGAAGGGGGTGTCGTTAATAGCGGCATTTCTTGACGTTAGCTGCAGAAGAAGCACCGGCTAACTCCGTGCCAGCAGCCGCGGTAATACGGAGGGTGCGAGCGTTAATCGGAATTACTGGGCGTAAAGCGCATGCAGGTGGTTTGTTAAGTCAGATGTGAAAGCCCGGGGCTCAACCTCGGAACTGCATTTGAAACTGGCAAACTAGAGTACTGTAGAGGGGGGTAGAATTTCAGGTGTAGCGGTGAAATGCGTAGAGATCTGAAGGAATACCAGTGGCGAAGGCGGCCCCCTGGACAGATACTGACACTCAGATGCGAAAGCGTGGGGAGCAAACAGGATTAGATACCCTGGTAGTCCACGCCGTAAACGATGTCTACTTGGAGGTTGTGGCCTTGAGCCGTGGCTTTCGGAGCTAACGCGTTAAGTAGACCGCCTGGGGAGTACGGTCGCAAGATTAAAACTCAAATGAATTGACGGGGGCCCGCACAAGCGGTGGAGCATGTGGTTTAATTCGATGCAACGCGAAGAACCTTACCTACTCTTGACATCCAGAGAACTTTCCAGAGATGGATTGGTGCCTTCGGGAACTCTGAGACAGGTGCTGCATGGCTGTCGTCAGCTCGTGTTGTGAAATGTTGGGTTAAGTCCCGCAACGAGCGCAACCCTTATCCTTGTTTGCCAGCACTTCGGGTGGGAACTCCAGGGAGACTGCCGGTGATAAACCGGAGGAAGGTGGGGACGACGTCAAGTCATCATGGCCCTTACGAGTAGGGCTACACACGTGCTACAATGGCGCATACAGAGGGCGGCCAACTTGCGAGAGTGAGCGAATCCCAAAAAGTGCGTCGTAGTCCGGATTGGAGTCTGCAACTCGACTCCATGAAGTCGGAATCGCTAGTAATCGTAGATCAGAATGCTACGGTGAATACGTTCCCGGGCCTTGTACACACCGCCCGTCACACCATGGGAGTGGGCTGCAAAAGAAGTGGGTAGTTTAACCTTCGGGAGGACGCTCACCACTTTGTGGTTCATGACTGGGGTGAAGTCGTAACAAGGTAGCCCTAGGGGAACCTGGGGCTGGATCACCTCCTTATACGAAGATATTCACGATAAGTGTCCACACAGATTGATACGGTTTAGAAAGTTAAGAGACGATATTGGGTCTGTAGCTCAGCTGGTTAGAGCGCTCGCCTGATAAGCGGGAGGTCGGTGGTTCAAGTCCACTCAGACCCACCACTATCTTTTCCCAGAGATAGCGGTCAATATCGATTTCGTTGGGGCTATAGCTCAGCTGGGAGAGCGCCTGCCTTGCACGCAGGAGGTCAGCAGTTCGATCCTGCTTAGCTCCACCATCTTTAAGCGCATTAGCGATAGTGCTTTTAAACATGGTTTCATTAAGAAATCTGCTCTTTAACAATTTGGAAAGCTGACTGATTTAAATAACAAAGTTATTTAAATCAAATTAAAAGTTCTCAATGTTTATCTTTTATTAGATAAACACAACACAAACACATTCAAGTGTCTTGTATTCGAATCAATGTTTACATTGATTCACCATTGAGTCCGGCAAACACGTAATAAGAACTAACCCTTCTTGTTACAACCAAAAACCTTGGTTGCTATTTTGTCTTCACTTTGAAAAGTGAAAGCAAACAGTCATCAACTCGAAACCTCTTCGGGTTGTATGGTTAAGTGACTAAGCGTACACGGTGGATGCCTTGGCAGTCAGAGGCGATGAAGGACGTATTAACTTGCGATAAGCCCAGATTAGGTAGTAAAAACCTTTTGAGTCTGGGATTTCCGAATGGGGAAACCCACTTACATAAGTAAGTATCTTGTTGTGAATACATAGCAGCAAGAGGCAAACCGGGGGAACTGAAACATCTAAGTACCCCGAGGAAGAGAAATCAACCGAGATTCCGAAAGTAGCGGCGAGCGAAATTGGATTAGCCCTTAAGCTTTTAATGATGCAGGTGAAGGCTCTGGAAAGTGCCGCAATAAAGGGTGATAGCCCCGTAACCGACACATCATAATCAGTGAAATCGAGTAGGGCGGGACACGTGATATCCTGTCTGAATATGGGGGGACCATCCTCCAAGGCTAAATACTACTGACTGACCGATAGTGAACCAGTACCGTGAGGGAAAGGCGAAAAGAACCCCTGTGAGGGGAGTGAAATAGAACCTGAAACCGTGTACGTACAAGCAGTAGGAGCACCTTCGTGGTGTGACTGCGTACCTTTTGTATAATGGGTCAGCGACTTATATTCAGTGGCAAGGTTAACCGTTTAGGGGAGCCGTAGGGAAACCGAGTCTTAACTGGGCGTTCAGTCTCTGGATATAGACCCGAAACCAGGTGATCTAGCCATGGGCAGGTTGAAGGTTGAGTAACATCAACTGGAGGACCGAACCGACTAATGTTGAAAAATTAGCGGATGACTTGTGGCTAGGGGTGAAAGGCCAATCAAACCTGGAGATAGCTGGTTCTCCCCGAAAGCTATTTAGGTAGCGCCTCGGACGAATACTACTGGGGGTAGAGCACTGTTAAGGCTAGGGGGTCATCCCGACTTACCAACCCTTTGCAAACTCCGAATACCAGTAAGTACTATCCGGGAGACACACGGCGGGTGCTAACGTCCGTCGTGGAGAGGGAAACAACCCAGACCGCCAGCTAAGGTCCCAAAGTATAGCTAAGTGGGAAACGATGTGGGAAGGCTCAGACAGCCAGGATGTTGGCTTAGAAGCAGCCATCATTTAAAGAAAGCGTAATAGCTCACTGGTCGAGTCGGCCTGCGCGGAAGATGTAACGGGGCTAAGCTATACACCGAAGCTGCGGCTGCACACTTTAGTGTGCGGGGTAGGGGAGCGTTCTGTAAGCCGTTGAAGGTGGTCTGTAAGGGCTGCTGGAGGTATCAGAAGTGCGAATGCTGACATGAGTAACGATAAAGGGAGTGAAAAACTCCCTCGCCGGAAGACCAAGGGTTCCTGTCCAACGTTAATCGGGGCAGGGTAAGTCGACCCCTAAGGCGAGGCCGAAAGGCGTAGTCGATGGGAAACGGGTTAATATTCCCGTACTTCTTACAATTGCGATGGGGGGACGGAGAAGGCTAGGTGGGCCTGGCGACGGTTGTCCAGGTTCAAGTACGTAGGCGGAAGGTTTAGGTAAATCCGGACTTTCTTAACGCTGAGATACGATGTCGAGCCACTACGGTGGTGAAGTCATTGATGCCATGCTTCCAGGAAAAGCCTCTAAGCTTCAGATTGTAAGGAATCGTACCCCAAACCGACACAGGTGGTCGGGTAGAGAATACCAAGGCGCTTGAGAGAACTCGGGTGAAGGAACTAGGCAAAATGGTACCGTAACTTCGGGAGAAGGTACGCTCTTATCGGTGAAGTCCCTCGCGGATGGAGCTGACGAGAGTCGCAGATACCAGGTGGCTGCAACTGTTTATTAAAAACACAGCACTGTGCAAAATCGTAAGATGACGTATACGGTGTGACGCCTGCCCGGTGCCGGAAGGTTAATTGATGGGGTTAGACTTCGGTCGAAGCTCTTGATCGAAGCCCCGGTAAACGGCGGCCGTAACTATAACGGTCCTAAGGTAGCGAAATTCCTTGTCGGGTAAGTTCCGACCTGCACGAATGGCGTAATGATGGCCACGCTGTCTCCACCCGAGACTCAGTGAAATTGAAATCGCTGTGAAGATGCAGTGTACCCGCGGCTAGACGGAAAGACCCCGTGAACCTTTACTACAGCTTGGCACTGAACATTGACCCTACATGTGTAGGATAGGTGGGAGACTTTGAAACCGCGTCGCTAGATGTGGTGGAGTCGTCCTTGAAATACCACCCTTGTAGTGTTGATGTTCTAACGTTGGTCCCTGAATCGGGATTACGGACAGTGCCTGGTGGGTAGTTTGACTGGGGCGGTCTCCTCCCAAAGAGTAACGGAGGAGCACGAAGGTGGGCTAATCACGGTTGGACATCGTGAGGTTAGTGCAATGGCATAAGCCCGCTTGACTGCGAGAATGACAATTCGAGCAGGTGCGAAAGCAGGTCATAGTGATCCGGTGGTTCTGAATGGAAGGGCCATCGCTCAACGGATAAAAGGTACTCCGGGGATAACAGGCTGATACCGCCCAAGAGTTCATATCGACGGCGGTGTTTGGCACCTCGATGTCGGCTCATCACATCCTGGGGCTGAAGTCGGTCCCAAGGGTATGGCTGTTCGCCATTTAAAGTGGTACGCGAGCTGGGTTTAGAACGTCGTGAGACAGTTCGGTCCCTATCTGCCGTGGGCGTTGGAAGATTGAAGGGGGCTGCTCCTAGTACGAGAGGACCGGAGTGGACGAACCTCTGGTGTTCGGGTTGTCATGCCAATGGCATTGCCCGGTAGCTAAGTTCGGAATCGATAACCGCTGAAAGCATCTAAGCGGGAAGCGAGCCCTGAGATGAGTCTTCCCTGGCGCTTTAAGCGTCCTAAAGGGTTGTTCAAGACTAGAACGTTGATAGGCAGGGTGTGTAAGCGCTGTGAGGCGTTGAGCTAACCTGTACTAATTGCCCGTGAGGCTTAACCATACAACACCCAAGGGGTTTTGATGGACTCAAAGATACAAACGCTTGAATGAGTTTGAGAGAACAAGAAACAGCTTTCCAGATTACTTTTCTGAAAGAAAATCAGAGAAGAAAGAATTTGCTTGG
Source organism: Vibrio pelagius (assembly GCF_024347575.1). Taxonomy (NCBI): domain Bacteria; kingdom Pseudomonadati; phylum Pseudomonadota; class Gammaproteobacteria; order Vibrionales; family Vibrionaceae; genus Vibrio; species Vibrio pelagius. The sequence goes on along the minus strand of NZ_AP025503.1, from coordinate 3,006,617 downwards.
CGACCATAGCGTTGTGGACCCACCTGATTCCATGCCGAACTCAGAAGTGAAACGCAATAGCGCCGATGGTAGTGTGGGGCTTCCCCATGTGAGAGTAGGACATCGCCAGGCTTTAATTTCGACTTTGCTTAGTATCTAAGCAAGTTACCATAAAGTTCTAATCTTTTTAGAGTTTTATGTTGACTTACAGAGTCAATCGCGTATTATACGCATCCGCTTCAACGCTAAAGCGTTGATAGCAAAGCTCTTTAACAATTTAAACCTATCAATCTGTGTGGGCACTCGTTGATGAATATCAACTAAGTTTGTTTTCGCTTTTATAAGCAAAGGCAACAGATACTTCAGTATCAAAATGATTTCAATGAACTGAGTGACCAATTCGAATTGGTACAGCATTGAGCTGTTTGATTTCACTTTTTAAAGTGAAAACCAATAAGAGCACAGTCAATTCACTATCGTTAGATAGAATCAGTATTCATTGAGTCAACAAAATCTTAAATTGAAGAGTTTGATCATGGCTCAGATTGAACGCTGGCGGCAGGCCTAACACATGCAAGTCGAGCGGAAACGAGTTATCTGAACCTTCGGGGAACGATAACGGCGTCGAGCGGCGGACGGGTGAGTAATGCCTAGGAAATTGCCTTGATGTGGGGGATAACCATTGGAAACGATGGCTAATACCGCATGATGCCTACGGGCCAAAGAGGGGGACCTTCGGGCCTCTCGCGTCAAGATATGCCTAGGTGGGATTAGCTAGTTGGTGAGGTAATGGCTCACCAAGGCGACGATCCCTAGCTGGTCTGAGAGGATGATCAGCCACACTGGAACTGAGACACGGTCCAGACTCCTACGGGAGGCAGCAGTGGGGAATATTGCACAATGGGCGCAAGCCTGATGCAGCCATGCCGCGTGTATGAAGAAGGCCTTCGGGTTGTAAAGTACTTTCAGCAGTGAGGAAGGGGGTGTCGTTAATAGCGGCATTTCTTGACGTTAGCTGCAGAAGAAGCACCGGCTAACTCCGTGCCAGCAGCCGCGGTAATACGGAGGGTGCGAGCGTTAATCGGAATTACTGGGCGTAAAGCGCATGCAGGTGGTTTGTTAAGTCAGATGTGAAAGCCCGGGGCTCAACCTCGGAACTGCATTTGAAACTGGCAAACTAGAGTACTGTAGAGGGGGGTAGAATTTCAGGTGTAGCGGTGAAATGCGTAGAGATCTGAAGGAATACCAGTGGCGAAGGCGGCCCCCTGGACAGATACTGACACTCAGATGCGAAAGCGTGGGGAGCAAACAGGATTAGATACCCTGGTAGTCCACGCCGTAAACGATGTCTACTTGGAGGTTGTGGCCTTGAGCCGTGGCTTTCGGAGCTAACGCGTTAAGTAGACCGCCTGGGGAGTACGGTCGCAAGATTAAAACTCAAATGAATTGACGGGGGCCCGCACAAGCGGTGGAGCATGTGGTTTAATTCGATGCAACGCGAAGAACCTTACCTACTCTTGACATCCAGAGAACTTTCCAGAGATGGATTGGTGCCTTCGGGAACTCTGAGACAGGTGCTGCATGGCTGTCGTCAGCTCGTGTTGTGAAATGTTGGGTTAAGTCCCGCAACGAGCGCAACCCTTATCCTTGTTTGCCAGCACTTCGGGTGGGAACTCCAGGGAGACTGCCGGTGATAAACCGGAGGAAGGTGGGGACGACGTCAAGTCATCATGGCCCTTACGAGTAGGGCTACACACGTGCTACAATGGCGCATACAGAGGGCGGCCAACTCGCGAGAGTGAGCGAATCCCAAAAAGTGCGTCGTAGTCCGGATTGGAGTCTGCAACTCGACTCCATGAAGTCGGAATCGCTAGTAATCGTAGATCAGAATGCTACGGTGAATACGTTCCCGGGCCTTGTACACACCGCCCGTCACACCATGGGAGTGGGCTGCAAAAGAAGTGGGTAGTTTAACCTTCGGGAGGACGCTCACCACTTTGTGGTTCATGACTGGGGTGAAGTCGTAACAAGGTAGCCCTAGGGGAACCTGGGGCTGGATCACCTCCTTATACGAAGATATTCACGATAAGTGTCCACACAGATTGATACGGTTTAGAAAGTAAAAGAGACGAAGATATCCCAATATCTTCAAGCAATTTGGTTCTGCTTTTTAAAGTGGAAGCAAACTTAGTGTCCCGTTCGTCTAGAGGCCTAGGACACCGCCCTTTCACGGCGGTAACAGGGGTTCGACTCCCCTACGGGATACCATTGGGTCGTTAGCTCAGTTGGTAGAGCAGTTGACTTTTAATCAATTGGTCGCAGGTTCGAATCCTGCACGACCCACCATTCTTTCCGCGAAGAATGGCTTTTGTTTCACTTTTCTTAAAAAGTGAAAGCAAGAGGAAACTATCGTGGGCGATTAGCTCAGTTGGGAGAGCACCTGCCTTACAAGCAGGGGGTCACTGGTTCGAGCCCGGTATCGCCCACCATTCTCTAAATATTCTTGGAAGTTCAAAACTCCAAACCACAATTTAGGTTGCTGGTTGGATTTTTCGACTGTGAGAGTCTTTAGAAAATGAACTTCTAACGAAGTCTCATGCTCTTTAACAATTTGGAAAGCTGACTGATTTAAATAACACAGTTATTTAAATCAAATTAAAAGTTCTCAATGTTTATCTGCTCTTATTTATTAAGAACAGTAAACACAACACAAACACATTCAAGTGTCTTGTATTCGAATCAATGTTTACATTGATTCACCATTGAGTCCGGCAAACACGTAATAAGAATTAACCCTTCTTATTACAACCAAAAACCTTGGTTGCTGTTTTGTCTTCACTTTTGAAAAGTGAAAGCAAATAAGTCATCAACTCGAAACTTCTTCGGGTTGTATGGTTAAGTGACTAAGCGTACACGGTGGATGCCTTGGCAGTCAGAGGCGACGAAGGACGTATTAACTTGCGATAAGCCCAGATTAGGTAGTAAAAACCTTTTGAGTCTGGGATTTCCGAATGGGGAAACCCACTTACATAAGTAAGTATCTTGTTGTGAATACATAGCAGCAAGAGGCAAACCGGGGGAACTGAAACATCTAAGTACCCCGAGGAAGAGAAATCAACCGAGATTCCGAAAGTAGCGGCGAGCGAAATTGGATTAGCCCTTAAGCTTTTAATGATGCAGGTGAAGGCTCTGGAAAGTGCCGCAATAAAGGGTGATAGCCCCGTAACCGACACATCATAATCAGTGAAATCGAGTAGGGCGGGACACGTGATATCCTGTCTGAATATGGGGGGACCATCCTCCAAGGCTAAATACTACTGACTGACCGATAGTGAACCAGTACCGTGAGGGAAAGGCGAAAAGAACCCCTGTGAGGGGAGTGAAATAGAACCTGAAACCGTGTACGTACAAGCAGTAGGAGCACCTTCGTGGTGTGACTGCGTACCTTTTGTATAATGGGTCAGCGACTTATATTCAGTGGCAAGGTTAACCGTTTAGGGGAGCCGTAGGGAAACCGAGTCTTAACTGGGCGTTCAGTCTCTGGATATAGACCCGAAACCAGGTGATCTAGCCATGGGCAGGTTGAAGGTTGAGTAACATCAACTGGAGGACCGAACCGACTAATGTTGAAAAATTAGCGGATGACTTGTGGCTAGGGGTGAAAGGCCAATCAAACCTGGAGATAGCTGGTTCTCCCCGAAAGCTATTTAGGTAGCGCCTCGGACGAATACTACTGGGGGTAGAGCACTGTTAAGGCTAGGGGGTCATCCCGACTTACCAACCCTTTGCAAACTCCGAATACCAGTAAGTACTATCCGGGAGACACACGGCGGGTGCTAACGTCCGTCGTGGAGAGGGAAACAACCCAGACCGCCAGCTAAGGTCCCAAAGTATAGCTAAGTGGGAAACGATGTGGGAAGGCTCAGACAGCCAGGATGTTGGCTTAGAAGCAGCCATCATTTAAAGAAAGCGTAATAGCTCACTGGTCGAGTCGGCCTGCGCGGAAGATGTAACGGGGCTAAGCTATACACCGAAGCTGCGGCTGCACACTTTAGTGTGCGGGGTAGGGGAGCGTTCTGTAAGCCGTTGAAGGTGGTCTGTAAGGGCTGCTGGAGGTATCAGAAGTGCGAATGCTGACATGAGTAACGATAAAGGGAGTGAAAAACTCCCTCGCCGGAAGACCAAGGGTTCCTGTCCAACGTTAATCGGGGCAGGGTAAGTCGACCCCTAAGGCGAGGCCGAAAGGCGTAGTCGATGGGAAACGGGTTAATATTCCCGTACTTCTTACAATTGCGATGGGGGGACGGAGAAGGCTAGGTGGGCCTGGCGACGGTTGTCCAGGTTCAAGTACGTAGGCGGAAGGTTTAGGTAAATCCGGACTTTCTTAACGCTGAGATACGATGTCGAGCCACTACGGTGGTGAAGTCATTGATGCCATGCTTCCAGGAAAAGCCTCTAAGCTTCAGATTGTAAGGAATCGTACCCCAAACCGACACAGGTGGTCGGGTAGAGAATACCAAGGCGCTTGAGAGAACTCGGGTGAAGGAACTAGGCAAAATGGTACCGTAACTTCGGGAGAAGGTACGCTCTTATCGGTGAAGTCCCTCGCGGATGGAGCTGACGAGAGTCGCAGATACCAGGTGGCTGCAACTGTTTATTAAAAACACAGCACTGTGCAAAATCGTAAGATGACGTATACGGTGTGACGCCTGCCCGGTGCCGGAAGGTTAATTGATGGGGTTAGACTTCGGTCGAAGCTCTTGATCGAAGCCCCGGTAAACGGCGGCCGTAACTATAACGGTCCTAAGGTAGCGAAATTCCTTGTCGGGTAAGTTCCGACCTGCACGAATGGCGTAATGATGGCCACGCTGTCTCCACCCGAGACTCAGTGAAATTGAAATCGCTGTGAAGATGCAGTGTACCCGCGGCTAGACGGAAAGACCCCGTGAACCTTTACTACAGCTTGGCACTGAACATTGACCCTACATGTGTAGGATAGGTGGGAGACTTTGAAACCGCGTCGCTAGATGTGGTGGAGTCGTCCTTGAAATACCACCCTTGTAGTGTTGATGTTCTAACGTTGGTCCCTGAATCGGGATTACGGACAGTGCCTGGTGGGTAGTTTGACTGGGGCGGTCTCCTCCCAAAGAGTAACGGAGGAGCACGAAGGTGGGCTAATCACGGTTGGACATCGTGAGGTTAGTGCAATGGCATAAGCCCGCTTGACTGCGAGAATGACAATTCGAGCAGGTGCGAAAGCAGGTCATAGTGATCCGGTGGTTCTGAATGGAAGGGCCATCGCTCAACGGATAAAAGGTACTCCGGGGATAACAGGCTGATACCGCCCAAGAGTTCATATCGACGGCGGTGTTTGGCACCTCGATGTCGGCTCATCACATCCTGGGGCTGAAGTCGGTCCCAAGGGTATGGCTGTTCGCCATTTAAAGTGGTACGCGAGCTGGGTTTAGAACGTCGTGAGACAGTTCGGTCCCTATCTGCCGTGGGCGTTGGAAGATTGAAGGGGGCTGCTCCTAGTACGAGAGGACCGGAGTGGACGAACCTCTGGTGTTCGGGTTGTCATGCCAATGGCATTGCCCGGTAGCTAAGTTCGGAATCGATAACCGCTGAAAGCATCTAAGCGGGAAGCGAGCCCTGAGATGAGTCTTCCCTGGCGCTTTAAGCGTCCTAAAGGGTTGTTCAAGACTAGAACGTTGATAGGCAGGGTGTGTAAGCGCTGTGAGGCGTTGAGCTAACCTGTACTAATTGCCCGTGAGGCTTAACCATACAACACCCAAGGGGTTTTGATGGACTCAAAGATACAAACGCTTGAATGAGTTTGAAGAGAACAAGAAACAGCTTTCCAGATTACTTTTCTGAAAGAAAATCAGAGAAGAAAGAATTTGCTTGGCGACCATAGCGTTGTGGACCCACCTGATTCCATGCCGAACTCAGAAGTGAAACGCAATAGCGCCGATGGTAGTGTGGGGCTTCCCCATGTGAGAGTAGGACATCGCCAGGCTCCAAATTTATTTTCACTTTTAAAAAGTGAAGACAAATAGTTGGAACCACGTCTAAAGACGTGTTTACCACTGCGGAGTGGTAGTTCAGTTGGTTAGAATACCGGCCTGTCACGCCGGGGGTCGCGGGTTCGAGTCCCGTCCACTCCGCCACTTATATTAAGCCCAAGCATAACTGCTTGGGCTTTTTTACGTTTGAATAACTGTATTCGCCCTTCGGTCGAAAGAGTCCCGGTTGCCCGCAACCCCGGCCACTACGCCACTTATACCAATCGCACTAATTAATAAGTCAGATTAACCCAGTCCCTAAAACAAAGTGAAATGACTCTATTCTTATCTTCACAGAACCGATTCCAAGCGTTACAGAGCTTGTCTACGATATCCTCGTAGCTATTAAAGCAACGATTGGCAATTTCATGCTGTCGGAGCCAACTCCACACTTGTTCAATAGGGTTGAGTTCGGGTGAGTATGGAGGAATATGGATGATGGTTAGATTCTTGAACTCATCGGCAAGATAGCTTTGATGCCAACTGGCTTGGTCCATAATAATTACAGCATGCTTGCCGCAAGGAGTCGCTGACGAAATGAGCGCTAAATGTTTCTGCATGGCCTCCATGTTG